>JAUZQT010000058.1 GCA_030950825.1 Mariprofundaceae bacterium
GAATGCCAACCGCCATTTAATCGAAGGAAAGCGTGTTGTTTTAGTTGATGATTCCATTGTACGCGGCACAACCAGCCGAAAAATTGTTGAAATGGTGCGTGCTGCAGGTGCCAAAGAAGTGCATATGCGCATTTCTAGCCCGCCAACTAGGAACTCCTGTTTTTATGGTGTTGATACCCCCAATGCTGAAGAATTAATGGCCAATAAAATGAGCTTGGATGAAATGTGCAAGGCAATTAATGCCGATTCATTGGCTTTTGTTTCGTTTGCAGGCCTGTATCGTGGCGTTGGAAAAAATCAAGAAAGTCACTGTGATGCATGTTTTTCAGGCAACTACCCTGTTAGCATTGATCGTTCACGTTCACCACAATTATCCCTCCTTCGATTTTTCAGTCGGAGGCCATGAAGCGGAATCACTCTGGCAATCAATGCACAGGCACGTGCATCCGTCGCAGCAGTATTGATAAATAATACAGGCTAAAATGTATTTAAATTACTTTTCATTCAACGAGAAACCCTTCTCTATTGCGCCTGATCCGCGTTATCTATACATGAGCCAACAGCATGAAGAGGCATTGGCGCACTTGCTCTATGGCCTGCAAGGTGAAGGCGGTATTGTATTACTTACAGGTGAAGTTGGAACTGGCAAGACCACCATGGTACGCAAACTTCTGGAAGAGCTTCCTGAAACAGTGGCGTTGGCTTGGATTATCAACCCAAAATTATCGGCGCTTGAATTACTAGAAAGTATTTGTGATGAACTTGGCATTGCACACCAATATGTGTCCAGCATCAAGGCATTCACCGACTGCATTAACAAACATCTATTGGATGCCCATGCACAGGGAAAACATACGGTATTGATGATTGATGAAGCACAAAACCTTGTTCCTGAGGTATTAGAGCAACTGCGTTTATTGACCAACTTAGAAACCAATGAACGAAAACTTTTACAAATTGTTTTGATTGGTCAACCAGAACTACAAGATATGCTTAACCGCTATGATTTACGGCAGTTCTCTCAACGTATTACTGCGCGTTTTCACTTAAATCCACTCACACAATATGAAACAATATACTATATTCAACACCGTCTGCATATTGCTGGCTGTGAGAAAAACATTTTTCCAAAACGCGTCTCAAAAAAAATATACCAATTAAGCAATGGTGTTCCACGCCTTATCAATTTAATTTGTGACCGATCATTGCTGGGAGCTTATGCTGGCAATACTCTCCATGTTCAAATGCGCCATGTCAAACAAGCATATCGCGAGGTTTTGGGGCAGCCACACAAACAGTCTGTTCGCTGGGTACCGACCATGATTTATAGCTCTTTGTTGGCTATACTCATTGCCTCACAGGTATTTCTATGGAATCCATCAACAGAATCCGAAGTTTTACTGGCGGAAAATCATCATAAAACGCGCATGCTTGCCATCTCTCCAATCGCTACTGTCAAACCAATAATGCCTGAACCAATAATGCCTGAAGCAAACGTAAAGTCTGTTGTTCCAATAACAACCGCATCATCGCCATCTTCATCACCTACAAGCGCACAGGCAGCAGTAGCCATTACCACCCAAGCGTCCGATAGTTGGCAACAAATGGCAGCAATCGGCACACAAAGCTACGCCTTGCAAACTCTTGCTATATTATGGAAATTGAATTTGGATCATGAGATTCATTGCAGCGCACTGGCTAAAAATCAGCATCCCTGCTTTCGTCAACGCGCTAAGCTTGCTCGCCTGCGCGATTTCAATCGTCCAGCCATGATTCGCTTGCATCAGTCACCGAAAAAAAATGACTATTACGCCGTGCTTAGCCAGCTAAATGGTGGAATTGCGACCCTGCAATTAGGGCAGCAGTCATGGGATGTTTCAACTGAAGAGCTACAAGCACACTGGTATGCTGATTTCACCCTGCTTTGGCGAGCCCCCCCAGAATTTCATCGCGCCATTAAATTGGGCAATCAAGGCGAAAGCGTCCGCTGGCTGGCAAGTGTTTTGGATGATATTCAAGGTAAAATGATTCCAGCGCAAAGCTTTTCCACGATGAATGCGATTATGGTTGAACGTCTCAAAGATTTTCAACAACAGGCTGGTTTAACACCCGATGGTGTTGCTGGCCCTCTCACCTTGATTCGCATGAATGATGCGGCCTATATTCCAAGACCTCACTTATTTGATGTTGAAGCTATAAAAAACTGATGTCATACATCCTTGACGCACTTAAAAAGTCCGACCATGAACGCACCGCACACCAAGCAGCCAAGCCCGTACTTGCTAGGCCACCAAACACGCGCTCAAATCAAGGTGTAATGATCACTTTTTCCTTGACTGCATTGACGATTTTTTTACTGCTTATTGGGTGGAATTTTCATATACCTGAGGAAAAAGAGCGCAATCATGGGCTTGCAACAAAGCAACACTTTCAACAAACAAGCATCGAAGACAACGTAAAAAATACAGCTGCCATTGCCCAGCCTGTTCCAGTGATTCCGACTGCGCCAACGATTCTTCTACAGGTGCAGCGTGTTCAAGCCAGTCAAGAAGCTCAAAAGTCTCCGCCAAGCCATGCCAAAGTATCGCCCATTGCAAAGGCAAGCAGCCCTGCACCTCTCACCACTGAAAAGAAAAATCAAGCAATTATTCTGCCATTTTCAGCATTGCCTGAAGGTATACGCCACGCCCTGCTTGATCTTCGCCTAGAGGGGCACTTTTACGACCATAAGAAGCAATCTGGCATGATCGTGGTGCATGGAGAAATTTATCACCCCAGTGATTGGATCAATGATGATTTGTATTTGCTATCAATCACCGAAAAGGGCGCTATTTTTGAATACCAAGGAAACCACCGTTTTCAAATGAGTAAATTCCGTTAACGCATTATTTAGAGCGATACATAAACAATATAACTTCAGGCTCATTGCCTGCTTCTACAGCCACATTACGACGCACAAAAGTATCCAACAAGGTTTTTTCACTCCATGTTCGCCAATGCAAGTAAACGCCGGCACTCTGAATATCACCTTGCTTTTCATCCGCTGGAAGTATCTCCAATAAACGCTCTTCCGCCAATACATTGCGTGCAGTATCCATGGCCAATGCATGCAATGATAGACTCCGCTGTATATCCGCTGATGCGCCCAGTCGCCCCATCAACGCAACCAATGCAAAAGAGGCAATGCCCAAAGCAACCAACACTTCAATCAGCGTAAAACCACGCTCATGCCGCATCATTCTGATTCCTTCAGTAAATGCACGCCACCAGGCCCTGAGCGCAATTGAATCACCCGCCTAGTACCGCCTGTTTTCAATGAAAGTACCAACTCACCGGCACTAACTCTACCATCAGGCCAGAAACTAAAACGTGCCAATGGCGGCTTTTCACCATCACGTAAGGTCTCTTCAACCAGACCGACATCACCATTTAAGTGCGCACTCTGCACGATGACAGGGGCTTGAGGCACATTGGCCTGAAAGATTCCATCAAGCAAAGGCCCCCATTTTCCATGATTGTTTGGCGTTTCAAATAATAAATGATCTTGGTACACCGAAGCGCGAACAAGCCTTCCCGTTAATTGTGTTTCTTCAGCCGCCAGACGTAATATTTTTTGCATATAACGTGCTTCATCATTCACTGTTGTACCCGTTGATTGAAAAAAAGACGGCGCAACCATCGCCGATAGTACCGTCATAATAACAATCACCAAAAGGATTTCAATCAGTGTAAAGCCATGCGCCTTAGGCTTTATCGCTGTAATAGGTGTAGCCGCTTCAACGAAGCAATGGCCCACTTATTCCCAGTTACCAATATCGGCATCAAAACCAGAGCCACCAGATTTTCCATCGCTACCATAGGACAATATATCCACATCACCATGCACACCAGGGGATAAGTATATAAAATCAAAGCCCCAAGAATCTTTGGGCAAGGTATCGAGATAACGTTTCCCACCCTTGGCATCATTGGTCAATGCCTTCAGGCCTTCGCTGGATGTTGGATATTTACCATGTTGCAAACGATATAATTTAAGCGCCTGCTCAATATTTTTCATTTGAACCTTGGTACTATCAACCTTGGCTTCATCCGCACGCTCAATAAAGCGTGGCGCTACAATGGATGCCATCACACCAATAATAATCAGTACCACCATAATTTCGAGCAGTGAAAAACCATGTTCTTTTTTGTCATAAGTTTGCATTTTTCGTCATTCTCCATGTTTCCTATTCAATTTCGGTTCTTTCAATTTTGGTCTTTCAATTTTCATCATTCAACCAAAAATCATTGCGTGACAGCGGATCATACAAGCGCCCTTCACCTTCAAATACAATGCTATGTCCCACAAGCGCCCTTGGCTGCAAATCATCAGCCTCATGAATCAGGCGGTCAATCATCAACCAAGACCCCCACAGCCAGCCATGGCGCTGAAAAGCCTCGCGCGCGTAAACGGAGCATACAGGGTATGACGGGCAACTGCGACCATCCAAATCTCCCAGAGCATGTTGATAAAAGTGAATGATCAAACCTTGTGGTGCTACCGCTGGAAGGCGCATATTATGCCACAGTCCTGCCACTATCAAACTTACACAAGCCAGCATAGCATATATTTTCAATTCAGAGAATGTCATATTTCTTACCAGTTTTGTCATTGATGCGTCTTGCAAAGCATTTTTATACTTGCAGCCAATGTTATTTAATTTCCGTTCCTTAAACCACAGGATAATTTGCCAAGCAATACAAGCTGTCAATGCTTCCACTTCGATTACTTGGCAGTTGCAAGGAAATCCCCCATTATACGCACTATCCCATACTTAAAAGGACGTACTCTTGGCTAGTATTCTTGACCTTATCGGCAACACGCCACTGATAGAACTTACAAATATTCCTAAATATTTACCAGATAATATCCATATTTATGCCAAGTTGGAGCGTTTTAATCCAGGCGGCTCTGTTAAAGATAGGCCTGCCCTGCGTATGATTCGTGATGGCATTGCCAATGGTTTATTGACTAAAAATAAAACCATTCTGGATTCAACATCGGGCAATACTGGCATTGCATTGGCCATGATTGGGGCGATCATGCAATACAAGGTTCGCTTGGTGATGCCTGGCAATGTCTCCGATGAACGAAAACGAATTTGCCGGGCGTATGGTGCCGATTTAATTTTTTCAGATCCTTTGGAAGGTTCTGATGGTGCGATTTTAGAGGCTCGGCGCATTTATGAGGCTGATCGTGGGCGCTACTTCAAACCCGATCAATACAACAACCCAGCCAACCCTTTGGCACATGAAAAAACAACAGGCCCTGAAATATGGCGTGATAGCCATGGCAAAGTCACCCACTTTATTGCCTCGCTCGGCACATCAGGAACCCTTGTCGGTACGGGTCGCTTCCTGAAAAGAACCAACCCAGCCATCCAAATTATTGCCGCTGAGCCAGATTCGCCTTTTCATGGTATTGAAGGACTCAAACACATTGAATCCAGTATTGTGCCAGGCATTTATGATGCCACAGTCCATGATCAGAAAATTGGCATCAATACGGATGAAGCCTATGACTTTACGCAACGCCTTGCCAAAGAAGAAGGGCTACTATGTGGTCAGTCCTGTGGCTGTGCTTTGGCTGCTGCACTCAAAGTAGGGGAAGCTTTGGCAGAACAAGGCAAGGCTGGTGAAATTGTCGCAATTTTCCCTGATGGTGGGGAGAAATACCTTACAACCGCTGTTTTTGCAGGTGATCGTATGTGTGATGGCGGTGGAATATAGATTTAATATCGCATTTCTGCATGCGTTTACGCACAGACAGGCGGTAATATTTATGAATAATGCAGGTTAATTTCTGCCATAGACATCATCAAAACGCTCAATATCATCTTCTTCCAAATAATCGCCAACCTGAACTTCGATCATTTTTAAATTGATTTTACCTCTGTTTTCAAGGCGGTGACGCGTCGCAATGGGGATATAAGTGGATTCATTTTTTGTGATAGTCATCACATCATCACCACGCGTCACTGTTGCCGTACCAGACACCACAATCCAATGCTCAGATCGATGCTGATGACTCTGTAAACTCAAACTTGCGCCTGGGCGAACCTCAATACATTTCAACTTATAACCCGTCGATTGATCATCCAAAACCGTATACCATCCCCAAGGGCGACGTACCGTAAGGTGTTCATGATGCGCCTGGCCACCATTCATTTTCAGCACATCCACAATTTCACGTACACGTTGACTCTCACCTCTAGGGCAAAGTAAAATCGCATCGGGTGTTTCCACAGCAATAATATCTTCAATGCCAACCGCCGCAATAAGGCGTGACTCACTACGAAATAGACTATTTTTGCAATCAATCGCAATGGTATTGCCACTGAGTGCATTATTACTCATGTCTTTTTCTGAAATATCATGCACAGCATCCCAACTTCCAATATCAGACCAACCCATTGATACAGGCACAACCACAACCTTGCTGGACGGTTCTAACACCGCATAATCAATAGAAATGGATGGCATCTCTTGGAACAAACGACGTACAACTTCCTGCCAATCTTCACCAGCCTCCCAGCATACCTTCATCGTCATCAATACATTATAAATGTCTGGTTGATGTTGTTCTATTTCAGATAGAATAGCTGATGCCTTCCATACAAACATGCCAGAGTTCCAGTAATAGTTCCCAGCCTCGACGAATGACTCAGCTGTTTTCAAATCAGGCTTTTCAGTAAATCGCGCGACGGGAAACACTGTCGAATCAACACTTTTTGCTTGGATATAGCCAAAGCCCGTATCAGGAAATTCAGGCACAATGCCAAACGTGACCAAATCACCCTGCTCGGCTGCCAACATCGCAACTTCAAGGCTTTGGTGAAATGCAGGTATATCTTGAATAAGATGATCGGCAGGCAGTACCAACATTAAGGGATCATCACCTTCTCGCTGCAACAGTGCTGCCGCAAGCGCAATAGCAGGCGCTGTATTACGCCCGCACGGTTCCAAAATTTGGTTTAAATGCTCCAACTCTGAAAATGCTTCACCTAAAGCATGCGCCTCATTGGTAACCACCCACACATTCTCTTCTTCAATCATCGGAGACAAACGAGAAACTGTCGCTGCCAATAACGACTCATCACCATCCAGCTTGAGAAACTGCTTGGGCAATTGCTGCCTAGACATCGGCCATAAACGTGTGCCAGAACCTCCAGCCAATATCACCGCCTTAACAACAGCTTGAATAGTCATTGCATTCCCGTTCCTTAACGTAGATAAAACCTTTTACCCTGTGATATGAAACATCTATCACAGATTGAAAGAGCTTACCTACTCATCTATTTTAATGTTAATCTGCTACAAACAGTAGTCATTCGATGCTATTTATCCATCGCATATTGATGCCATACAGATAGTGATATAAAACAGCAAAACCAAATTCGCCGATGCGTTATGATTTATCATCTTTTTTATAAGCATATTGATAATGGTAACCACCATAACCATAACCATAACCTGAAGCCCTTGGCATGATATCATTAAATATAAAACCAGCCAACGCCACGCCCGCCTGATCAATATGTTTGACTGCCTGCTCAATTTCCCGCATCGGATGCTTACCGCTACGCAATAACATAAAACTAATGCCAGCCCGTTTACCAACCAGTACCGCATCAGTGACTGCCAATACAGGTGGCGTATCAATCAATACCAAGTCATAAGATGACGAAACCTCATTCAACACCTCGTCAAAGCGTTCATGCATCAGTAAATCTGCAGGATTCGGCGGCAGCACGCCTGTCGGCATAATCGACAAGTTCGCAACAGGCGTTGAATGAATAGCATCGACAAGAGAAGCATCACCAGATATTAAACCTGACAAACCAGGGCCTCTATTTTGCCCGAAATATTCATGCAGGTGACCCTTGCGCATATCTGCATCGATCAGCAGAACTTTCTTGCCCGATGATGCCAATACAGCCCCAAAGTTTGCTGACACAAAAGATTTCCCCAAGCTAGGCGCTGGGCCTGTCATCATCACAATATTATTGGGCGCTTCCAACAAAGCAAAATGCAAATTCGTACGCAAACTTCGCAAGCTCTCCACCGCTAGGTCTGCATTATCAACCAATGCTAATAATGCGGACTCTTCTTTACCTTTATGTTTACGCATTTTTACATGCAGCTTCTCCTGCAATAATGAGTGAGGAATTCCAGCAAATGCTGCCAGACCCGTTTTTTTCTCCACTAAATCAGCGTCTTCCACACCTTGATTCATTGCTTTGCGAACAAAAACAATCACAATCCCAAAGAACAAACCAAGTACAATACCTAAAGCTGCAATCATAGTCTTTTTGGGTTTAATCGCCTTATAGGGCAGCATGGCATAATCTAAAATACGCACATTACCGACGGTTCCTGCCTCCACCACTTTCAATTCCTGGGATTTATTCAACAAAAAGGTATAAAGCTCTGCATTAACTTGCACGTTTCGCATCAGAGTCAGCATCTTCTGTTCCGTCTCAGGAAGTTGCTTTACTTTAACCTGCAAACCCTTTTTATCTTCCAATATCCGCGCACGTTTTTCTTCAAGAACTTGCATCAATGGATGCTTCGCAGTAAAGCGCTGCGCCAAGTCTGATTTTTTCATATCCAGCTCAGAAAGCTGCTGTTCCATCTCGACCAACTGTGATAATACCGCTTGCGTTTCAATCGTTAAATTAACAGAACCGCTTTTAAGACGAAATTCATTTTTTTGGACTTCTGCTGCTTCAAGTTGACTACGCACCTTGGGCAATTGTTTTTGTAAAAATACCAATGAACGTTTGGCTTCTTCCGATTTCCGTTCAACATTTTGCCTCAAATAGATGTTCGAAATAGCATCTACAATATTTTTAGCCAATTCCCTTGATGTGCTCGTAAAGGATAGGCTGATAATTCCTGTACCCTTACCCTTTTCCTGAACAGACAACGACTTCAAGCAGCTTGCCATCACATCACCAAAGCGAAGTTTCGAAACAGCAAAGCGCACACCTTCACGCGCCACAAGCTGGCTAACAAAAATTTTAATCAAGCCATCACTGGAGGTCGCAAATTCACCAATATTGCCACTCAATAATAACACATCATCAATATACAATTGATACGCTCGATCATTTCCCTTCTGTAAGTATAAAGCTTCCCCAAGCAATGAATCAGGAAGCTCCAAACGATCGACTTGAATGAGTTCTCCACCCCACGCATAATCATTTAACTCAAACACAGGTTCTCGAAATCCTTCCTCAGCATACGTGCGCTGCAAATAGGCTCCAAATACAGGAAAACTCTTGGGCTTTGCAACAATATCCAAGCGTAGCTTTTCAATAACCTGACCAAGTACTGAGCGGGAGCGTATAATTTCAATTTCCGTTTCAGCAGAGCCTCCCCCTTCACCAAGCAAAGACATCAAATCACCAGTTCCACCCAAACCTGATGACTTTTCTTCCACTTGTAATAAGGCATCAGCTTGATAAATGGGCGTAGACAGCTTGGCATAGCCAGCCGCCAATCCGCCAATAAACAAGGTTATGAGTAAAATAAACCATTTCGAAGCCTTTAAAACTTCAAAATACTGCATCAGGTCAATTTCTTCCTCACCTTCCCATGCATCCCTTTCTACATGCCTTTCGACTTTTTGCATTAAATTCTCCATAACTCATTATAAATACTAAACAATTTAGCAATCGAAAACACATCATAACGATTGTTCAGTATGCCACAAAGTGCCCAACGGGGCTCTAACCTGAATAATTAACAAATACTGTAGTGCCCTTGCTCGCCCCTTTATTTGCAACGAATTCTTTACCAGTCGACCGTATCCATTGGTACGGCACTCCTGACAAAAAGTCGTTGCAAATAAAGGCTCTTCGCAATCATCACAACGATTTATGAATTATTCAGGCTAAAAACGCCATCCTAAAGTACTTAAGTATTGGGAATCCTTGTGATAATCGTGATTTATCAATGGATCCTATGATGACATAGCAAAAGGCACGCGGAGCGCATGATGCAAGTCTTCATGGGATGTAGCAAGTCTCGCAACCCTTAACAAAGTAATCCTACACCATCTTAGACCATTTTGTTTTTATCGGCTATGCTTCTGGCATGACTTATTTTGATATTTTTAATGGTGATGCGGATGGCATTTGCGCACTGCATCAATGGCGCTTGGCAAAACCGCTAAAAAGCACCCTCATCACTGGCGTAAAACGCGATATTTCACTTCTTAAAAAAGTGCACGCTATTACTGGCGACCAGCTGCTGGTCTTGGATATTTCTCTGGATAAAAACCGTGATGCCTTGCTGCAAATACTTGATACTGGTGCAATGGTCGACTATTTTGACCATCACTTTGCAGGCGATATTCCCAGCCATCCAAATATGACAAGCCATATCAATACGGATGCCAATGTTTGTACCAGTTTATTGGTCAATGACCATTTGAATAATGCATACCTGCCTTGGGCTGTTGCTGCCACATTTGGCGACAATCTCTTTGATGCAGCCACAAAAGCTGCGGAGCCACTCAATCTAGACGAGACGGCTTTAAAAAAACTGGAACATTTGGGTACATTGATCAACTACAATGGTTACGGCATCAACGAAAGCGACCTTTACTTTCATCCCGCAGACTTATACCGCGCCATCCAACCCTTTGTAAATCCATTCGAATTTATTACCGAATCAAAGACTTACCCTATACTTGCTGAGGGTTACGCCTCAGACATGGCCAAGGCTGCAGAGCTTGCAATCCAATCAAAAGATGGCACCGCCATCATCATGCTTCCAAACGAAGCTTGGACACGGCGCGTATCTGGTGTCTATGGCAACGCCTTGGCACGCCAGCACCCCAAACGCGCGCATGCACTATTAACACTCATGGATGATGGCAGTTACCGCATCAGTGTGCGTGCGCCGTTAACAAATAAAACAGGTGCAGATACACTGTGCATGCAGTTCCCAACGGGCGGTGGGCGCAAAGCAGCAGCAGGTGTCAACGCCTTACCTGCAGAAATGCTCACGGCTTTTATCACAGTGTTTCAACAGCAATATCAAGTATAGGAACGGGAATTAAATAACTTGTATATTCACGCTCCATCGGAGAATCACCCATGAAAAAAAACGCTTGTTTACTAATTTTACTACACCTCTGTTTCACACCAATCTCAGCTGTTTGGGCAAGTGATTTTATGCAGGGGATAGGCAGTCTAATGGATAGCGCTTCTGAAGCTGGTCTTCGTTTACCCAGCATAAATCCAGAATCAACAAAACGTCCAACAGCCTTGAGCAACAACGATGTGATTGCAGGCTTGAAAGACGCTTTGCGTATTGGATCGGAGACTGTGGTAGGGCAGTTAAGTGCAAATAATGGCTTTAACGCAGATCCGAGCATTCATATACCACTACCCAATAGCTTGCAGCGTGTGAAGTCGGCACTCTCAGCCATTGGCATGCAGAGTATCATGGATGACCTAGAGTTAAAATTGAATCGCGCTGCGGAAGCTGCTACACCCAAAGCCAAACGCATCTTTTCAGATTCGATTAAAAGTATGAGTTTTGATGATGCCAAGAGCATTTGGCAGGGCTCAAATGATGCTGCAACACAATATTTTAAAAATAAAATGTCCAAGCCTTTATCCAAAGAAATGGCGCCACTGATTGATGCCGCCTTGGCGCAGACTGGTGCAATGCAGACCTATGATCTTGCCATGGGAAAATATCAGTCCTTACCTTTTATGCCCGATGTGAAAAATAATTTAAAACAACATGTGTTGCGCCTTTCACTGGCAGGTATTTTTCATTATATGGCAAAAGAAGAGGCCGCCATACGTGAAAATCCACTAAAACGTAGCACTGCCATCCTAAAGAAAGTATTTCGTTGATTGCAACGCATAAGCTAATCCGCATTATTTACAAATAATGAGGGTTAGTTTTCATTTCTAAAGAGTTACCCCTTTTCTTTCTTTATTTTCGTCAGCAGCATTGCCGCAGAATTTAATGAGGCGATGAATCAATAGGAGCCTTTAGGAGAATTGCTGGTGAAGCATTCAAAAGACCATGAACAACAGCCCTATAATGCACAGAGCATTGAAACAAAATGGCAAAAGAAGTGGGCTGAGTCCAATATCGATGATGCTTGTGATGATATTTCTGATCAGCGCGAAACCTATTACTGCCTTGAAATGTTCCCCTACCCGTCTGGTAACCTGCATATGGGACATGTTCGCAATTACTGCTTGGGCGATGCGATAGCTCGCTATAAACGCATGCAGGGCTTTAATGTATTGCACCCAATTGGCTGGGATGCCTTTGGACTACCCGCTGAAAATGCGGCTATTGAGCACCAACGCCCACCTGCTGAATGGACTTATGCCAATATTGATCAAATGCGCGGGCAATTAAAGCGTTTGGGGCTGTCATATGACTGGTCGCGCGAAATTACCACCTGTAAACCCGAATATTACCGCTGGGAACAATGGTTATTTATCAAGCTGATAGAAAAAGGCTTGGCTTATCAAAAAGAGGCTGAAGTAAACTGGTGTAACCCTTGTCATACCGTGCTTGCCAATGAACAGGTGGAGGATGGCGCATGCTGGCGCTGCAAAACGCCTGTCGTGAAAAAAAATCTCAAGCAGTGGTTTATCAAGATTACTGATTATGCCGAGCAGCTGCTGGATGATTTGGAACAATTATCCACGT
Source organism: Mariprofundaceae bacterium (assembly GCA_030950825.1). Taxonomy (GTDB): domain Bacteria; phylum Pseudomonadota; class Zetaproteobacteria; order Mariprofundales; family Mariprofundaceae. The sequence goes on from JAUZQT010000058.1 coordinate 12,736, forward strand.
CCAAGGGTGGTGCTTGGCCCGACAAAGTGATTGGCATGCAACGGCATTGGATTGGCAAGTCTTCGGGCGTAGAAATATCCTTCAACATCGAACATTCAGATGAAGTCCTCGACATTTTCACCACACGCCCAGATACGCTTATGGGTGTTAGTTATATGGCTGTGGCAGCAGCGCATCCACTGGCCATTCAAGCCGCTCAAAACAACACCGAACTGGCGTTCTTCCTCAAAGAGTGCGCTACCATTTCAACCAAAGAAGCCGATATTGCAACCATGGAAAAGAAAGGTATGGCATTGGGCGTGAATGCGATTCATCCCATTACGGGCGAAACTGTGCCTGTTTGGGTAGCTAATTTTGTATTAATGGCATATGGCACAGGGGCGGTGATGAGTGTGCCAGCCCATGACGAGCGCGATTTTGAGTTTGCCAAGCAATACAATTTAAATATCAAACAGGTGATCACCAATCGTACTGGCGATGCCAACGTGGATAACGCGGCCTTTACCGATACTGGTATTTTGATCCATTCAGCTGCGTTTAATGACTTGGATTCAGAACAGGCCAAACAAACAATCACAGCATGGTTGGCTGAGCGAGGAAAGGGTAAGGAGCGCATTCAATACCGCCTGAGGGATTGGCTAATTTCACGTCAGCGTTATTGGGGAGCGCCCATCCCTGTCATTCATTGTGCTGATTGTGGTGCTGTCGCTGTGCCTGAAAAAGATTTACCTGTTGTATTGCCTGAAGATTTGCAGCCCACTGGGGGATCGTCACCACTAGCGGAATGTGAAGCCTTCTTAAATGTTGATTGTCCACAGTGTGGTAGAGCTGCGCAACGTGAAGCCGACACCTTTGATACCTTTATGGAATCATCTTGGTATATGAATCGCTATATGTCCGCCCATTGTGATACTGCTATGGTGGATACCAATGCGATGCAGCGTTGGGCACCTGTCGATCAATATATTGGTGGTGTGGAGCACGCTGTACTGCACCTATTGTATGCTCGTTTTTACCACAAATTAATGCGTGATGTCGGCCTGTTTGATGGTGACAAGGTCGGCCATGAGCCATTTAAAAACTTACTCACCCAAGGTATGGTTTTATTGGATGGTACAAAGATGTCCAAATCCAGGGGTAACACGGTTGACCCCAATACCATTATTACGCTATATGGTTGTGATACAGCGCGTTTGTTCACCTTATTTGCAGCGCCACCTGAAAAGGATCTAGAATGGGAAGAGTCAGGCGTGGAAGGAGCGCACCGTTTCTTAAATCGGGTCTGGCGGTTGTTTGAAAAACTAAATATTGATATTGCAAATGAAGACGATGAAAAATCTGTAAAAGATTTACGTCGCATTACTCATATGACCATTGAAAAAGTAAGCCGTGCCTTTGAGCATGGTTTTGCATTCAATGTTGCGATTGCAGCACAAATGGAGCTCACCAATGCTTTGCAGGCATTTGAAATGACAGGCACGGCTGGAAAGGCTGCCTTTATTGAAGGACTACAAGCATTGGTGAAAATGCTTGCGCCATTTGTGCCACATTTTGCTTGTGAATGTGGTGAGCGTTTGGGATTTGATCAAGCTGCCGTTATCATGAGCTGGCCAACGGTCGATGAAGCAGCCTTACTTCAGGATGAAATTGCTTTGGTGGTGCAAATCCAAGGTAAAAAACGCGCGGAAATCATGGTTCCCAAAGATGTTGATCAGAATACTGCATTGGCTTTAGCAAAAGAAGATCCCAGCGTTTGCAAATGGTTGCAGGGCATGCAAGTTGTGAAGGTCATTTTGGTAAAGGGTCGCTTACTCAATATTGTGGTGCGTCCAGCATGAAGGCGCTATTTCTAAGCTTGGCGCTTGCTGTGGGACTCAATGCTTGTGGGTATCATTTGCAAGGGCAAGGTGATCAGACAGGTATTATTCCCCAAGGCACCAAGCAAATCATCATTCTCCCCAGTCAAGGTGCAGAAAAACTAGGCCGACTTTTTCGTCAGAAGCTGGCTCAATCAAGTGATATAGCCATATTGCGCATGCAAGATGCACACCCTGATATGGATGCAGAAAGTGTTGAAATACGTTTGGAGAATGCAGTTGAAACAAAGACAGCTTCGGCATAT
>JAUZQT010000059.1 GCA_030950825.1 Mariprofundaceae bacterium
ACTTTTGTACCTTCATTTTCCAAATAATCTTTAAGGGTTTTCCATGACAACTCGATGAGTATTTCAAAAGCCTGTATCAATGCCATTTGATAGGCTTCTGTCTTTTGATTATTCTCATATTCATCAATCCTCCGTTGAAAAACATGATAGGTTTTTTCAAAATTCTGAAAGCGTTGTTTCCATCGGATGTCGTTATTCATATCTTCACCTTCGCCAGATTCTTCATAATCCGTTGGTTGAGTTCGGCTTCTTCTTCAAGCTGGGCTTCAAACTCCGCTTTCAGGCTGCTAAAGCGTTCGGTAAAATCAAAGTCGTCCTCTTCCACTGCCAGACCAACATATCGCCCTGGGGTGAGCACATAATCCAGTGCTTTCACTCGTTCAATAGAGGCCGCATTACAAAAACCTTTCACATCCTCGTATTTGGCGGTGTCTGAGCTTGTCGAAGACCGCCAGTTGTGATAAGTATCTGCGATGGTTTGAATATCCTCTTCCGATAATTCACGGGTGCGACGGTTGATTAAATGCCCCATATTGCGGGCATCGATAAATAAAATTTTATTTTCCGTAGGGGCGAACGGCCGTTCGCCCCTACGGATAAACCATAACGATGCGGGGATTTGGGTATTGAGAAACAGTTTGGCTGGCAGGTTGACAATGCAATCAATCAAACCTTCTTCGACCAGTTTTTTTCTAATCTCACCTTCACCCGATGTTTTGGAGGTCAACGCCCCTTTTGCCAGTACAAAGCCTGCTTGTCCGCTGGGGGCAAGGTGATAGATAAAGTGCTGTATCCACGCATAGTTAGCATTACCCGTTGGCGGTGTGCCGTATTTCCAGCGGCCATCTTTGCGCAGTAGATCACCGCTCCAGTCACTGACATTAACTGGCGGGTTGGCGATGATATAGTCGGCTTTGAGGTCTTTATGTGCATCGTTTAAAAACGAGCCTTCGTTATTCCATTTCACCTGTGAGCTGTCAATCCCCCGAATGGCAAGGTTCATTTTTGCCAATCGCCAAGTGGTCTGGTTGCTCTCTTGTCCGTAGATGGAAATATCGTTGATTCTGCCTTGATGCTCTAGTACAAATTTTTCTGATTGCACAAACATGCCGCCCGAACCACAGCACGGGTCAAGGACTCGCCCTTTGTAAGGTTCGAGCATTTCAATCAGTAATTCAACGACGCTTCTGGGGGTGTAGAACTGTCCGCCTTTTTTGCCTTCTGCCAGAGCAAATTCACCGAGGAAATATTCAAACACATGCCCCAATACATCAGCACTGCGGGACTTGGCATCGCCTAATGCAATATTGCTAATCAGGTCAATCAGTTCACCCAAGCTGGTGGGGTCAAGATTTTGTCGGGCGTAGACTTTAGGCAACACACCTTTGAGTGAGGCGTTTTCCTTTTCAATCGCATCCATCGCCTCATCAACCGTTTTACCAATGGTCGGTTGTTTGGCATGGGCTTGCAGATACGACCAACGGGCATCCTGCGGGACAAAAAACACATTTTCGGCTTTGTATTCGTCTTTGTCTTCAGGATCTGCCCCCGCCCATTTCCCAGAAGAAGCACCTTCACCTATTTTTAGAGTGGTGTATAACTCTTCAAAGGAATCGGAGATATATTTAAGAAAAATCAACCCCATGACAACATGCTTGTACTCGGCTGCATCTATATTTTTTCTGAGCTTGTCAGCCGATTTCCACAGTTGCTTTTCCAGTGATTCTTCTAGGCCTTCTTTCTTTTTTGCCATTCTATCTCCGTTTATTTTGTTTGCTACTGGCAGGTGGTTGTTTTGAGGTACGTCTGGCGCGGGCGTGAATTGATGGGGTGCAAGTCCCCTGTGTGTGAATCCCGTCATCGTCGGAAGATGGTGGTGCAAACACTAGCCGAAGGCAAGGGCGAAACCGTGAGGTTTGGTCTGAAGGAAGCTGGAGTGCAAAGCTATGAGCCGACGGCAAGGGTGTAAGGGTGATCGAGCTCCTAGGAGGCTGTCCCTATCCCGATTTCATGTTAATTTTCTGGAATAAATTTACCATGTTTAATTTTGAATATCTTAAATATTTTATTGCCAATGCCATATTGATCGAAATAAACATGCCCACTTTGACTTGGAAACCCTTCTGGATCATGCACGGCTTCAAGCGCGCGATTGCCCTGTAACCCCAAACGGCTGCCAAGCAAGTTTATAATAAGGGCGGAATCATAGGCCACAATAAACATTTTTGTAGGCTGCCCTTGCCCCCATATTTCTCGGTATTGCGTCAATAGGCTTGATGTACTTTGCAGCCCATTATTATTTTGAGTGAAACGTGCTGAGGATAAGTTTCTTCCACGATCATCAAGTAGATGTCCGTCCACCCATCGGCTACTTCCCAGCATAGGAATGCCGCGAATATCAACATAGGCCAGCTGGCCTGCCAGTTCGGATACTTGTTTGCCGCTTGCTGCAATGTATAAAGCATCAATGGCTACTGGCATATGTACATCAAGGTTTGTTTCGGGTGAAAACAAAGCAAGGTCAGAGAGTAATGTTTCAAGAAGCTCTTCATCATCAGAACTTTCACGAAGATCATGGAGGGTATGACGGTGATCAATAGCATGACTACTGAGTTCGAGAGAATCGGTGATTTTACCCCCCAAACGTGTGAATTCATGGGTAAATGCATTGGCTTCACTGATAGCATGGTGCTGGCTGCTATAAATAAGAGCCATGCGCTGTATGCCTTGATCAATACTATGCCGTGCTATAAAAACAGCTTGGGTATTTTTGGCCGTATTGTGAATGAAGAGTGCAGGTGAGGCCTCGGCAAGACTATTTTCTTTGCTTAAGCTTATCACAGGCAGGTTAACTTGCAGGTAAGGAAGAAGTGCTTCGGTATGTTTGCTTAATAAAGGGCCAATGACCCATTGAGCACCACGCTCACTTAAGCGCTGGTAAGCTGCAATGGCTGATTCAATGCCTGCCCCAGTGTCTTCAATATAGAGGTGTAATTTATTGTTATGGTTTACTGCCAAGCGGATACCATTTAAGGCCTCTTGACCAAAACGGGCATAGCGGCCAGTTAATGGTAATAAAACACCAATATATACCTCTTGGGTATCACCCGATGCCCAGTTTTTTATTTTTTGTGTCAGAGGAAGATAAGGAGCATTCTTGGAGAGTATATCGGATAGCGTTTGAAGGCTTTCAATGTTTCCAGCCATCAATTGCAAACGGGCAAAATGAAGGTATAAGCTCGCATCCCGCTGGGGTGAAATACTGCCAGTTTCTTGCAATGAAAGAAGTCTTCCGAGTGATATGCTTGATGCAAGTAAACGAAGCCATGCATCTTGATGGCTCGTATCAACCAGTGCTGCGGCCAAATACCATTGTATTAGCTTCTCCTGACTCGCATAGTTTGATTCGCTACGCCCTAAGGCAAGGGCTTGTTTCCTTAGTTCATCGGTTAGGCGTGGGTGAAGCAATACTTGGCTTAACGCATCAAGTATCATGTCGTTATACTCATTGTCAGATGAAGCTTCGATATGAAATTTAGCGCTTTGTGACTTCCACCATGTAGCCAGCCAGAAGTGGGCGTAGGGCGTTAAAGCGTGATTTGGAAATTTTAGTAAGAGAAGATTGGTTTCTGTAAGGGCATTTGGGCGTTGGTATTTTAAAAGAAGTTCGATACGCCGGAAAGCGGCCTCTTCTTTGAGTGGGCTTGGTGCTTCATAGGACAAACGTTGCAACTCACTGAGCGCTTTATTGAGCCCGCTACCCTGACTTTTCCCTTGAGCATCCCGTAGATTATCTTGCTGCTCGGCTAGAAGTAATAAATTTGTAATTTCCTGTGAATTTTGAGGTGGCATGATGGATTGTGTTGCTTTTTTCTGCGGCTCATTTGCTTGTTTATGGGGCAGCTGAATATCTTGGACAGGCTGTTTGCCGCCACAGCCATTTAACAGAGCTATTAGAAGTATTAGCAAAATTGTTACAGGCATTGCAGAAGAGATTGCAGAAGAGATTGCAGAAGGGATGAGTGTGGGATAAAGTCGATTCATGGACTCGCAAGATAACTTGATACAGACAGCTGGACAATTATTCATCGTCGCTACCCCAATCGGCAATTTGGCCGATATAACTTATCGCGCTGTTGAAACGCTTAAAAAAGTAGATTGGATTGCTGCAGAAGATACCAGGGTAAGTGGGCGTTTGCTGGAGTATTATGACATAAAAACACCGATGTTTGCTTGCCATGAACACAATGAAGTCAAGGTTGCTGGGCATATCCTTGCACGCCTACACGCAGGTGAGTCTGGGGCACTTATATCCGATGCAGGAACGCCGCTGATTAATGATCCTGGTTATCGTTTGGTGCGCAACATTCGCCAAACAGGCCTTGATGTCATTCCTATTCCTGGAGCTTGTAGTCCAGTCGTTGCTTTATCTGCCTCAGGCTTGGCAACGGATCAATTTACATACATGGGCTTTTTAGCGCGTAGTGGGCGTAGTCGGCAGACACAAATGCAGGCGATTGCTGATGCCGTACATACGTGTGTTTTTCTTGAGTCCCCCAAACGCATTGTAAAAACGCTACAAGGTTTGGTTGAAGTGCTTGGTTCGAAAGAAGTTTGTATTGGGCGAGAATTAACTAAAATGTATGAACAATTTATTTCAGGCAGTGCAGCAGAAGTGCTGGTGCATTTTGCGCAACATACACCGCGTGGTGAAATGGTGGTTATGGTTGGGGTGTCGCAAACACCTGTGGAAATTACCGATATGATGATTGAAAGTGAAGCTAGAAAGGCATCCTATGAACAACTTTCCCCCTCAGCCCGTGCCCGTACCGTAGCACAGTGCTTGGGTGTGAAGCGGTCACGTGTTTATGATGTGCTGATGAAAGCTTTGTGAGTACGAAAAAAGGGCGCATAGCAGAAACGCAAGCTGCACGTTATTTACAAAAAAAGGCTTATATTATTTTGGATCGCAATGCGCGTGGTGGGCGTGGTGAATTGGATATTGTCGCTCAAAAGGATGAAATCCTTGTGTTTGTGGAAGTCAAAGCGCACCAACAACGTGAATCCAGCCTTGAAGCCATGCATATTGATAAGTGTGAAAGACTGAGATCGGCTGCTTTGGCATGGCTGTCGAAGCATTCACAATATACAACATTGCAATGCCGTTTTGATTTAATCATTCTCACGCCTCGGCAAGGGATCATGTACCCGCCAAAAATTGAACACCTCACTGATATATTTCGGTAAAGGAAATGACATTAGTTATGCAAGATCTCATTGAAAAAGCCATGTTGGATGGTGTTATACTGCGCCAGAAATGCAGCCAATCATTGATAAAACCCCTATCAGATGCAGCGGCGGTGCTGGTGCAATGCCTGCAATCGGGAGGAAAAATATTGGCCTGTGGTAATGGTGGATCTGCTGCCGATGCACAGCATTTTGTGGCGGAGTTGGTGAATCGTTTTGAAATGAATAGGCGTGCTTTGGCGGCTATTTCATTGACCAATGATGCCTCAGTGATGACCAGTATTGCCAATGATTTTGAGTTTAATGCCGTGTTTTCACGGCAAGTTGAAGCCCTGGGACGTGATGGCGATGTGTTACTGGCCATTTCTACCAGCGGTGATTCGGCGAATGTGTTGAAGGCGGTGGGTGTGGCTGAAGCTTTGGCAATGTTTAGCATTGCTTTAACGGGGCGTGATGGTGGTCAAATTGCTAAGCATCAAGGGGTGGGTGTACATATTAATATTCCGCATACATCAACGGCGCGTGTTCAGGAGATGCATATCACATGCCTTCATATACTGTGTACACTTATTGATGAAACGATGTTTGGAGAAGCTGCTGATGTGCACAAGTGATTTATTCAAGCCGATACTTTAAAAGGAGAAAAATATGAAACAATCAAAGCGTTTTTTACGCGCACTATTTGCATTGCTGTGTGTTTCGCTGACCACAGGCTGTGTGAGCGCTATTGTCATGGGTGGTGCAGTGGCGACAACGGCCGCATTTGATGAGCGGCCCATTGGTCGGCATTTTGATGATGTAACCATTGCCCGAAAGGTTGATACACGTTTGATTGCAGAAAAAGATATGCCTTCACGCTGGGTGAGTATTGAAGTGATTGAGGGAGTTGTGACTTTAACGGGCTACTTGCCAACGCAATCGCACATTGATCGCGCGTTGTTTATTTGTCGATCTGTTGAAGGTGTCTTGCGTGTTGATAATCAATTAATTATTGGCGAGCCATCGGCAAGTAGTTTGTTTACAGATACTTGGATCACAACACAGGTGAAAGCACGTCTTTGGAAAGATAAACTGGTGAGTGGCTTTAGTCTGCATGTTGAAACGGTCAATGGGAAAGTTTATTTGCAAGGTATCGTGGAGCATGCGTCACAACGTTATCAAGCCATGTCATTGGCAAAATCGGTGAAAGGAGTGACGGCAGTGGTTGATTTGTTGCGTTTAAATAATAAGTAATGCCACAACCGTTAAATTCACTGAAGCAAATATGCCAACAACGGGCGGTATGGCAAGCTCAAGGTAAACGCGTGGTATTTACCAATGGTTGTTTTGATTTACTGCATCCTGGGCATATCACTTATTTGAAAGATGCTCGGGCATTGGGCGATGTTTTGGTGATCGGTTTGAATGATGATGCTTCGATTCGTCGCTTAAAAGGAAAAAAACGCCCCATTAATCCTTTACAGGATAGGGCTGTGATGTTGGCAGCTTTAAAATCAGTCAGCCATGTTGTGGCATTTTCAGAGGATACACCATTAAATCTTATTATTTCCATGATGCCTGATGTGTTGGTGAAAGGCGGGGATTATCAGATTTGTGATATCGTGGGTGCTGATATTGTGCAGGCAGCAGGTGGTCAGGTAACAACCATAGCTTTCTTAGATGGTTACTCATCAAGCCGTTTGATTCAACATATCAAGGATTTGTAAGTTGACAGCTAACACTTTAAATATCGTTGCTGATGAGCATATATGGGGCGTGCAAGAAGCATGTTCATATTTATCACCCTATAATGTTCAATTATGCATATTGCAAGCCAAGGACATAACAGCTGAGGCGCTTAAGAGTGCGAATATCTTATTAACAAGATCAAGCACGCAGGTTGATGCCAGTTTGCTTGCTGGCTCAAAGGTTCGTTTTGCTGGAACTGCTACTATTGGCGATGATCATTATGATAAAACATGGCTTGATGCAAATCAAATAGCCTGGGCAACGGCTGCGGGTTCTTCGACAGACTCTGTATTGGAATATATTCTGGCTGCCTTATTGGAATTACATGAACAAAGGAAGCTTGATCTATCTTCGATGACGTTAGGTGTGATTGGAGCTGGACGCATTGGTGGGCAGCTGGTGAATATTTGTCGGGCATTGGGCATCAAAGTGCTCGTCAATGATCCACCTCGCCAACGTTTGACACAAGGTGATAACTTTGTGGCCTTGCAAGAACTGCTGAATCAAGCGGATGTATTAACGCTGCATACACCATTGATAAAAAACGGCTCGGATAAAACATACCACCTGTTGGCTGATGCTCAGTTTCAGGAATTTCAAGGGTCAGTGATCATCAATGCTGCACGGGGTGCTTGTGTGGATAATCTGGCACTGCTGCATTGGCTGAATAGCCAGCGTGATAACGCTGCCGTGTTGGATTGCTGGGAGAATGAACCAGCTATTTTTACAAAATTATTACACCACAAACAATGCATGATTGCCACGCCGCATATTGCAGGGCACTCACTGGATGGAAAAGCAGCCAACACACAGTATATTTATAATGCACTGTGCGACTACTTGGGGATTGAAGCGGTATGGAATGCGCAGGATGAGCTGCCCAAGCTATCGTATCACGATGATGATCGTATTGAGTCTTGGTATGATTTGCATGAAAAAATTGAGCAGTTTTATCCGTTGATGCAAGATCACCTAAATTTGATAAAGGGGGAGGGCTGTATAGCAGATCGTTTTGTTTATTTGAGACGGCACTATCCAGTGCGCCGAGCATGGAAGAAACAATCCAAAGCATTGTCACAGATTTTACATGCCAATGCACATACGCGTTTGCATATCGGGAGCTTTTAGATGAATCAACAGAATAATGATTGTTTGGTTTGGATGGATCTGGAGATGACAGGCCTTGATCCAAACGTCGATACCATTCTTGAAATAGCGACTATTATTACGGACGGTCAATTGAATGTAGTTGCGGAAGGGCCGAATATTGTGATTCATCAAACGGATGAAATATTGAATGCGATGAATGATTGGTGCAAACAACAGCATGGTGATTCGGGGTTGACCGTCAGAGTGCGTGCTTCAACGCTTTCCATGCGGGAAGCTGAAAAGCAAACATTGGGTTTTATTAAAAAACATGTTCCCGAAGGCATTGCACCACTTTGTGGCAACTCAATTCATCAAGATCGTCGTTTTTTAGTACCTTATATGTCAGATCTGGAATCATATTTGCATTACCGAAATGTCGATGTAAGTACGGTAAAAGAGCTGGCTAGGCGTTGGTATCCCAAGCTTGATATGCCAGCCAAAGCAGAAGAACACCTCGCTTTGGCGGATGTGCGTGAGTCTATTGCTGAGTTGCGATTTTATCGCAAAAATATATTCTCGCCATTACGCTAACCCGTATTATTCACAACTGAAGCTTCACCGTTTTTTTGTTATTTTTATCGACGGGTGAATGGCTTCAGTCTAGAATTTCATTGCCTTAATATTAGGCAAAATTTAGGCATGGCATTTGCGATAATAACGCAAATTTTGTGCCAATACTTCCTTATTTATCAACAAGTTGGAAAATAACTTTCTTGTTTATGAGTCTAATTTTATGTATGCGCTTTTAGCGTAAGTTGTTGATATTACGATTAAAAGGAGCTACGTGAAATGTTTATTCTTAGCCCAACTTCGTCGAAAATATGCTTAATATAGGCATAAGTAAGCCCGTAAATTTTAAACATCCTTTAATATCAATAGGTTACGTGTCCGCACCCTCTGGAGTTGCCAATGTAGTGCCAAGTTTTCAATTTTAACCATTACTTCAGTAAAAAAGGGGTCAGAGCCCTTTATAATACAAGCGCCTGATTTTATGGAGTTTAGAACCAATTTTTAATTTTAAGGGCTCTGACCCCTTTTCTGACCTTGCTTTTCTTTTATGTGTTCGTGATACCCGTTGTATCATGTTCGGGTTATGCTTCGCGCATGAGTCGTAAAGTTATTCCTATCCAAATTGAAAAGAGAACTGAGTCGCAAGGCGAACCTATGATTGGCAAACCATCTTGGTTAAAAGTTCGTGCGCCGATGTCCCCCGAATATAAACAAATCACCCAAATGATGCGCGAATTGAATTTAAACACCGTCTGTGAAGAGGCTTCTTGCCCCAATATTGGTAGTTGCTGGAAGCAAGGTTCGGCTACATTTATGATTTTGGGGCGTGTTTGCACCCGTACATGTGCCTTTTGTGATGTTGCAACAGGAAAGCCTGATGCTGTTGACCCCAATGAAGCGATAAACCTTGCCAAAGCAGTCTCAAAAATTGGCTTAAAACATGTGGTCATTACCTCCGTAGATCGTGATGATCTAAAAGATGGTGGAGCAGGCCATTATGCAACCGTTATTCGAGAGCTAAAAGCGCGTCAACCCGAAGTAACTATTGAAATTCTAACACCTGATTTCCAACGTAAACCTGATAGCTGCCTCAACACTATTATGGATGCCAAACCAGATATTTTTAATCATAACCTAGAAACTGTGCCACGTTTATATCGCTCTGTACGCCCTGGCGCACGTTATTATACATCCTTGCGTTTATTACAACGTGCCAAAGAATT
>JAUZQT010000006.1 GCA_030950825.1 Mariprofundaceae bacterium
ACCTTTGAAAAACGGTTTTATTTTAACCCTGTACATACACACCAACAACCATGTATTTCACTCAAGCATATTTGACGTAGTTATCGGGTAAAATGGACAGTGGAAAAGTTCAATCCGACATTCCGCACCCCTAAATCAACATTGCTGCATTTAATTTATCCTTATTTTTCAATATGTTAAAGGATATGCTATAATTTCATTAGTTTTTTTAGCTCCCACTAAGCGCATATTTGAAGGTGAATGTCTGAAATCATCAACAATGGGCTTACCATAAGAACAAAGGGAGCAAGCAGTGGAATGCCATTATTAGCTTCTTTAACGTTGAAAATACTATATTTTACCGCTTTTTCATTAAATATTAGAAATCAAAATAGGGGTGCGGAATGTCGGTAACATGCAAGCCTAACTCAATTTCTTGTTGCATACCCATCCCTTTTAAGGGCTCTGACCCCTTAATCCATCAACTGGTGGAGTAATTGAATCAGGTTGAACCACTTGCAAAACTCTCGGACAGCCTCCTAGACGAATGAGTGACCTGCTTGTGCGCAAACGCACGTAAGTTCTGGAGACACAATACATTACTATTCGCTTTTCGAGAAATAGAGGAGGGTATCTCTTTATTACTATGTCCACCAGCTCCACTCAGAAATGCATATACTGTCCCCGATTTCCCAGGTCACAAAGACTTACGGGCTAAATACCTGACCGCATTATTTTTCTGAAGCTTTCGCATTGTCATCACACGCCAAGCTAGGGCAAAAGAAGCTGCGCCAGACATGCCAGCCAATATATCACCCAGCGATACAACTCGATTGGGATTGAATGATTGAATCCATTCATTTCCAATCGCTAACAATGACGTGAGAAGAAAGCTTACAATCACTACAAAGCCCCAGGATTCATTCTTTTTTTGATGAACCAGCGCAGTCGCAACAAACCATGCAACAAATCCAAATGCGAAAAAATGAGCCATTTTATCCAAGTTCGAAAACACGTCATTGGGGAGTGAGGGCGGACAGGTCGATTCAAATGCAATCGCTGCAATGAAACCAAAAGCAATATAAGCTGACTTATTACGGTTCATTGCCATCATAGCTTCGTCCGAAGCACATCATACAGGTTTTTTTCATCCAGAATTTTACTATCAACTTTGCAATACAGTGCCGACTCTTCATAAATCACCAGTGCCTCAACAACACCTTCTACTGCTAAAACTTTGTCCTCCAAGTCCTGCACATCGGCTTCATGATCAATATTCACATGAAAAGAGCGTGACGCCAAATAAGGCGGATGCTGCATGCTTATCGCGATCAATAGCCAGATGCCCAGCATGCCTGCAACGATCCAGAAGACCATGGCATAATTTTGCAAAGCAGGGTGATACATAAAACCACCCAAAACACCACCAACAAATGCGCCAAAGAATTGGCTTGTATTGAACACACCAATCGCCGTTCCTTTTGCGCCTGCAGGTGCATATTTGGCAACCAGTGATGGCAAGCTGGCTTCTAAAGTGTTAAAGCCTGTAAAGAATACCAATAAAGCAACCCCAATCCAAACAATGGACATATGCCCCATCGCCAACATCACACAGGCCGCAATCAACATGGCAATCGATACTATAAATACCTGCTTCATTTTGCGTTTTGCCTCAGCAACAATAATCAGCGGAATCATCAATACAAACGAAAGCAACATCACGGGTAAATACAACATCCACTGATCGGACATTGGCAATAAATTCAAACGCTTATCTGCCAAAACCAAAGGCAGAACCACAAACAAAGCTGTCAATGAGGCATGCAAAATCAACACACCTGCATCCAAACGTAATAGGCTCTTATGCCTTAAAATCTGTCCAAACATGCTTACGGTTACTTCACTATCACTGTGATGTCCAGTTTGTTTTGGGTCAGGGACAATAAGGTACAAGACCAAGATGGAGGCCAATGCCAAGACCGCAGTCAGCCAGAAAATACCAGCGACACCAATCCAAGCATTCAACAATGGCCCCAAAACCATCGAAATCGCAAAAGAAACTCCAATGGTAATACCAATCATTGCCATTGCCTTGGTACGATGCTCATCACGGGTTAAATCAGCTGCCAAAGCAATCACTGCAGCTGCCACTGCACCAGACCCTTGAATCACACGCCCCAACAACACACCTTCAATGGAGCTCGCCATGGCAGCAATCACACTACCAAACGCAAACAGTAACATACCAGCCGCAATCACAGGCTTCCGCCCAAAACGATCCGACATCATACCAAACGGGATTTGCAATAATGCCTGGGTCAAGCCATATGCTCCCAGTGCAATGCCGACCAAATAAGGCTTCTCTAGCGCACCATCCAAACCATGGGCATACGTCGAAAACACAGGTAAAATTAAAAACAAGCCCATCATTCGGAGCCCAAAAATACTGGCTAAAGAAGCTGCTCCTCTGCGCTCCTCTGGTGTCATTTCAGTGGAAAACTCTTGCCCCGCTGTTGCTTCTTTTGTCACGCTTTGCTCCTCAGTTTTTCTTTTAAATATATTTAATGACCATTCTCGGGTAGCGCTCCTAGCGCATCAAATAGGCCACTCACCCAAGCCCGATCGCAACACCTGCACATCATCATTGCATAAATCCACAATGGTAGTTGGGGTCATGCCCCCCCATCCAACATCCATCAATACGGCGTGTAAATGTTTACTGCGTAACTGTATTTGTTCAGGGTCTGTGGCAATATACGCATCTTCAGGAAACTGCATGGATGTTGCCAACAAAGGCTCGCCAAGCTCTGCCAACAACATAGAACATACAATATGGCTTGGCATACGAATGCCTACATCCCGTCGTTTACCAAACACCCGTTTGGGCAGGCTCCCCGTTGCTGGAAGAATAAAGGTATACGGCCCAGGCAGGCAGCGTTTTAACATTCTATGTGCCTGATTATCCATACGGACATAATTTGAGGCTTGTGACAAATCAGCGACCACCAATGACCACAAGTGTTTGCTGTCCAGTTGACGCAACTGCCGCACAGCGTTCTGAGCTTTTAAAGCTTCTGGTAACATCATTATCGCATAAGTTGTTTCTGTCGGCACAATGGCAAAGCCGCCTTGTCGTAATACATCTACAGACCTTTTAATCTGGCGAATTTGAGGGCGATCAGGATGCATTCGCAAATGTTCAAACATTCTAATATCCCTTAAAATCCCAGTAAGTTGCCAATGCCTTTTTGTAATTGTTGCTGCGGCGTTTCAGGTTGTGCCTTGGGTTGTTTTGGCACAGCTTTATTTTTTACAGGTGCTTCCTTCTTACCACCCAGCAACGATCCCACACCGCCCAATACACCGTTCACAAGCCCGCCAGCAGCACTACCCCCACTGCCCACCAAACCAGCAGCATTTTCAAACAGTGATTGAACATCAATATCGGGACGAATTTTTAGTGAAGAGAAGGAACCCGATATGCGTAGCGGTACAGATAAGCCTTTGCGTACAGTCAATGTGTCGCCTTGCCCAATCAATGAACCAATCAATTTGGGGCGAACTTTATAATCAAGGGTTGATTTCGGAAGATCAACAAGCCCTTTGCCCGTTAAGCGAAACAAGGGTGATGCCATAAACAAATCATCATTTTTTGCAATGCCCTTACGAATTTTAAAGCTGGCTTGCAATTGTGCAAAATCAGTATATTTCTGCGTGCTATCTGCTGGTGTGCCAAGCGCGCTTAGATTGCGTAATGCACCTGCAATATCAAAGCCTTTCATCCGACCATTTTGCAATAAAAGCTGCCCTGTACCACGCAATGTAGTCTTTGAAGACGCTGGCAATAAACCAGTCGCTTTTAGCTTTGTATCAAGTTGCATTGTTCCATCCAATAGATCTATACCAGCAACTGCCTGCAATACTGGCTTTAATTTCAAGCCTGAAATATGAATGGATTCTGTCCAGCTGGCAGGGTAGCGATTAACATTCAAGCTGGCCGTTTCTCGCACCTGCCCTTCAGCCAAGTCAAAACTCAATGGATCCAATTTAAAAATACCGCGATCTCCCTTCAATGCACCGCGCAGGTTACCCAGCTCAAGGCCTCGCATGAACAGTTGCTCAACTTGCATCTGCATGGATACACGCCAAGGCTTTAAGAAACGTAAATCAGGCTCAATACCCGCTGCTTCAGCAGCTTGTGCATTGTCAGTTGCTTCTACGCTGGAAGCAACCGCTGCTTTGGGCTGTGGCAGCCAAGGATCCAAATGCAAGCTTTTCGCGGCCACACGCAGACGAATGTCAGGTGCATTTGCAAAACCCACACTGCCTGACAGTTGTACAATTTCACCATTCAACAATAACTGCATATCACGTAAGTCAATACGTTCGCTTGTCCCTGCAAGGGAAGCGCCTATTTTTAGTGTTTCCCATGCATCAGGATGTGCTTCATACATTGAGTCAAGCGCTGGAACAAAACCTGCCAACCATGTTCTTTCAATATTTTCACCCTGAATGCGTAAGCTATAATGCGGAGACTTACGCAACTTTGTCACATTACCTTGCAATGCAAACAAAGGCTTATCATTGATCGCAATACCCACATGATCCAAATTCAGCGTGTTCATATTTGGCAATTTTATTTTCCAATCCAAGGCAATATTGACAGCTGCAAGCAAGGAACCGTTACCAACCAATAAGCGCGCCCCATCAGGGCGTTGTTCTAGCTGCATATTGAACATGGTGCTCGCCTTTTTCACATCACCCAATTGTTCAGGGAAAGAAGTAATCAGCGCTGCAAACGACTTCAAGCGAAGCGCGTCCGTTTTAATTGATATCTGAGCAGGCAGGTGATTCACATCCAAAGAAGCCAAATCACCCAATGGCCCAACTTGGGCTTCTAGTTCAATTTTATCACCATTCAATCGTGCTGAAAGCTTGGCAAGCACAGGGCGTTCCAATTGCACATCATTTAAATCCAGCTGCACATCCGTCAGGGCTATGCGCGTATTTGACTGGCCATCTTGCCAAATAAGTTCGCCGTCTTTCAGCTGCAATAATTCAGCGCTTAATGCTGCCAAAGAAAAATTAGATTTTGCGTCCTCAGCCTTTGTATCACCAGCCTTGGGGTTAATGTTTGTAGCTTGGGATTCATATGAAGCTGGCAATAAATCTTCCCAATTGCCCTCCCCTTTGGCATTGCGCTCCAAAAATATTTCAGGTGTGTCCAGCTTAAAACGCGCTATTTCCAACTGTTTGTTCAACAGCGGTAAAAATGCAACCTGTACATCCAAATGTTTTACCTTTAAAAAATCATGATCAGAAAAACCAACGCGATTCGCCAGCACAACATTATCCAAGGTCAACCCAACCCACGGAAACAGCGATGCCTGTAACCCACCAATGCTTAAAGTACGCCCTGTTGAATCTTTCACCTGCTGCTCAATCTGTTGTTTATAATCATCCACATTCAAGAAAAATGGCGCTGCCAATAATAATACAACCAACACCAGCAATAAACCCAAACTGTATTTTAGTATTTTCATCATAACGTCCCCCTAAATTTCAAAGCTATGTATATTCACGAAAGTTGAGGAAAACAATCCAGTAAATCCACAAATTTCCCCAGCACTTTATCAGCCCCTTCATCATACAATATTTGGGCACTTTCAGAGCCAAAAGAAACCCCCAAAGCACGCACACCCGCTGCTTTTGCCATTTGAATATCAAAATGTGAGTCACCAACCAAGGTGGTTTTCAATGCCTCAGCGCCCAATACTGCCATGCACTCCAAAGCCATTGCAGGGTGTGGTTTTGAATGGCAGCAATCCGCTGTTCTCCAAGCAAAGAAATATTGTTTCAACTCAAAGCGCTCGATGACACGCAATAACCCAGCGTGCGACTTGCCTGTCACAATAGCCATCCAGTAACCACGTTCCTTCAAACGCTGTAAAACCTCCAGAACTCCTGGATATAAACAAACGTCTTTCTCCAAAACGCGATAATGTTGACGATAAGCTTGTCCAATATCACTCACTAGCAACGCAAGGTCAGATTGCAGCTTGTGATTTTTCCGAGGCATTAAGCCTTCAACAACAGCATTTAAAGACATCCCTAAAAGGGCAAGAACATCATCGCGGCGTGGGATTGATAAATTATGGTCTTCAAAGGCCCGCTGCATTGCTCGTACAATCACCATATTGGAGTCTGTTAATGTTCCATCACAATCAAATAAAATAAGATGTGTCATTATCACCCATTCTCCACGCTCTTCCAAGCGCTATTACTACGCTTGACCTGCCAAACCAACGCCCTATTCACAGCAACAAGCGCATCATCACCAACTCTACGAACATAGGTAGAAAGCAAATCACTGCCTTGCTTACCAATAACCAAATCCAGTAATAGTCTGCCCTGTGCATCCATGCATTGAACCGATACAGCACGATCCAACATCCCCAATTCTGCATCATAATCACGTTTTCGTGTCACCACCCGAATAACCTGCATTCCAGCTAAATCATCCCGTAAACGCAGCACCGCATCCTGCACAGCCACATCACCATTGACCAGCAGCCACTGCCCTTTCTCTAATTGCAAAACAAGCTTGGCGGAAGCTGCTTTTTGAATAATTATTGTCACAATATCTTGCGCCGCCACAGTCGGCCATTCGTCCATATTTTGCGATTTCGAGGCTGGTTGTTGCCACAACCATAATATAAGCCAAAGTAAACCAAAAAATAAGACCAACCAACTTATCGGAGTCCTTACTTTTTTCATGCGTGAATCAGTGGGTGTTTTAATTTCCACCAGCGCCACAAAGCAAACAATAAAATAAGCAGTGGCAAGGCAAATAGCCATAATATTTTAAAAGTTTGTTTGCCAGCATTGCTAAGCGCCACCAAAGGACGATCCGTCATGCCGCGTGAACGCAATGCGATCAAGGCTTCATCATGGCTCAACCAATCCAAACTATTCAATGCCAACACCAACGCAGAGCCATCCATAAATTCATCATCAAGCAAACCTAGCGAAGCAACAATCAATAGTCGCCCTGTATGTGTCTCGGATAAAAAGTGACCGTCAGTGGCTTGCTCAGCTTGTTGAAAAGCTGAAGACATATACCCTTCAAACAACAGAGCCAATACCACAGATTGCATTTGCAAACCAGCAAAGCGCTTTTCAATGGGTAACAATGGATACACATCAAAAGGCGGGCCATTTTGCACCGCTGTCCATGGTGAAGATCGCATGAGTATTTCAGCATGATCCGTCAGAGGCTGTAACGGCGAGGGAAAAGGCACTGAAACAGCACTCAAATCACGGCTGATCACATGCACTTCATGCAAATCCAAGACACTGGGAACAAAAGGGTAATCCACTTGCGATCGAAACATACCATTGCGCACCACAACACGTTGCGCCCGTTTATCCATCACCAAGCCAGGCTCTACCACCACCTTTAAGTCATCACGCAGCCAATCGTTGGCATAAGCATCTACAGCTTGCACATCAAAACCTTGTGATAGCAATGGTCGAGCATTGCCAGCCAATACCCAAACACCACCACCCCGCATACGAAACTGATCCAAATGAAACCGCCAGTTTTCCGAAGGTGGCGCGGTCATACCAGCAACAATCAACACCTTTATATCAGCATCAGGCATGGCCTTTGTTAAGTCCACCTTGACAAACTCATAATCATCTTGCATCCACGCGACAAATTTTTGCAACTCTTCAATAGTATGCGTGCCAAAGCTGGATGTTATACCAATTTTCACACGCCCGTTGCCTGTTATCTTTTTAATTTTCTTGCTTAATAAATATTCAAAGCCCTCTTCACTTTGCACAACAGCGAGGGTTTCTTTGCGATCCAAATATTCAAGTACAATCGCCAAATAACCTTGTTTTACCTGGGCGCGATCATTCTCTATCACCTGCACCTGAACCTTGGGCACATTCAACGCCTTCAATGAAGTCAATATATTCTGATCTGTGGAAGGATCTATAACATCAAACCCCACATAGCCATGTCCAGCTTCATAATAAGCTTGCAACATATCCTCAATAAAACGTTGTAGCTGGCCATATGGCTGCGGCATATCTGATGTAATATAAGCACGAATCATCAATGGCTCTTCCAAAGTATCAAGCAGCTGACGCGTTGAATCCGATAGACTATACAACTGGTCTTCAGTCCAATCGCTGCGTACATGCGAAAGGTTGGTGCCCATAAACAACAGCGCACAAAGCAGTACCACACACAACACACGTATCCTTGCTGAGCGGCGCATCATATTTCGTTGATCCGATCCCGCAGCCTCCTTTTTATCTATACGCATCAACGCCATCTCCGGCGTTCCAATTCAAACCATGTTAAACTTAAAAATACACTGCTCATGGCAATAAAAAACATCACATCTGATAGACGTATCAAACCCCGCAACATGGATTGATAATGTGATAATGGGCTCAGTAAAAACAGCCAGTTTTGCATGACAGGAGAAAAGCTGGGGATAGCTTTTGAAAGCAAAAACAATAACAACAACATGATAAAGCCTGAAATATACGCCACCACTTCATAACGTGTCATAGCCGAGGCATACAAACATACCGAGGCATACGATGATGCCAATAAAACCACTGCCAAATATGAAGCCAAAACTTGCCCTATATCCAGATTACCCAAGCAAGACAGTGTCAGAGGGTACAGCAGTGTTAGGGCTAATAAGCATAGGATTTGCATCCATAAAGCTAAAAATTTTCCCAATACAATAGTGCTGGTGGATACAGGCATGGTCACCAATAATTCGAATGTCCCACTACGCGTCTCATCGGCCAGCATTCGCATCGCCATGGCTGGAATAAAGAACATCAACACCAATGCCAGTGTATAAAACCAAGCACGCATGTCTGCTTGGCCAAACAAAAAAAGGTTCATTTCAAAGAAAAAACCATTTACAAATAAAAAGGCAATCGCTATCACGTAACCCAGCGGCGTATCCAATAACACCCGCCACTCCTTAAAACACAGGGCTCGTATCTGTAACCATGCCAAACTCATACCATCAACCATAATACACTGTCGCCTATCATGCGGCTTCACCTGTCAGGCGATGAAACACGTCTTCCAAGGAGGTTCGTTCAGGATACATTTCAAGCAGTATAGTACCTTCTGCCACCGCCGCAGAAAAAACAGCTTCTGCTAAGTGGATCGTTGGATTCGGGTGCCTAAACACAAGCAGGGACTGGTCTGCCTGCCGCTGTGCAATGACTTCCACTGTGCAATCTGCGTGTAATTTCTGCACATGCTTCGCCACAGCATCCACATGACCACGCAGGCACACATGCAGCACAGATCCAGAGTTTTCCTTCTGAACCAATTCGTCGTGCGTACCAATCGCTTGTAATTCACCATCATTTATAATCATCATACGATCACAAACCATTTCCACTTCAGGCAAAATATGTGAGGATAGTAATACCGTTTTTTTCTCACCCAAACGGCGAATTAACTGGCGAATTTCAATCATTTGATTGGGATCAAGACCTGTGGTTGGTTCATCCAAAATAAGACATTCAGGGTCATGCAACATACTCGCCGCCAGACCCACACGTTGACGGTAACCCTTGGATAGCTCTTCGATACGCCTGTGCAATACTGATTGTAAACCGCACGCTGCACTCATTTCAACTATTTTATCTTGTAACGTCGCAGCAGAAAGGCCATGCATCCGCCCAATAAATGATAAGTGCGCGAACACGTTCAAGTCATGATATGAAGGCGCGTGTTCTGGTAGATAACCGACACGCCTGCGTACTTCCAAATCATTATTAAGCGAAACGCCATCAATCTCCGCAGTTCCTGATGATGGGGGCAAAAAACACGCCAATATTTTCATCGTCGTTGATTTGCCCGCACCATTAGGCCCCAGCAAACCCATGACTTCACCACGTCGAACCTGAAAGCTCAAATCACGAACTGCGTATGTTGCACCATATAATCGACTTATTTTTTCTGCTTGAATCATAAGTTGAACATAATAAAAGATCATCAAACAAGGTCAACCCAAGGCTTGGATCACTGTTTATTAGGATTTAAAGTTAAGCTGGTATTCCGCAGCATTAATATTTTGGAGAACTATTGAATTTTCAAAGCTCCCTGCAGCTTAGGCATTGTAAACCAATGACTTATTTATTTGCGATGCCTTAGCCCGCATTATTCATAAATGCTGCCGCGCCCTCGCTTGCCCCTTTGTCCGCAACGAATCCTTTGCCAATCGCCCGTATGCATGGCTACGGCACTCATAGCAAAAAATCCGTTGCAAACAAAGCTTCGGCGCGATCATCACGGCGATTCATGAATAATGCGGGTTAGACCTCACTTACCAACAAGGCCTGCACTGTTTTCAAAATTTCATCACCGTTCAAATGCTGCTTAACCATATAGGTGTCCGCTCCAGATTCCATAGCACGCATGCGGTCTTCCGCACTTTCACGTGTCGAAATAACAATAACAGGCAAGTCTTCATACGCTGATTGATTTCGAATACGACGAACAAATCCAAATCCATCCAAGCGAGGCATTTCTAAATCGGTTACAATCATGTCATATGGATGCAATTTCATTTTTTCCAAGCCATCAAGTCCATCAATCGCCGTATCCACAGTAAACCCAATACTTTCAAAAATGCTTTTCTCAACTGCCCGCGCAATCAAGGAGTCATCCACAAGGAGTATCCTGAGACTTAACTTCTCATCGTCATCCACATCCATTTCAATTTCATGATCAGGTGCCGTACGCCCCATCTCTTTAATGCCATAAGGCTCCAATAACATCACCACAGAACCATCATCCGCAATGGTATTGCCCATCAAGCCCTGTGGCTGGTAACGTTTAATATATGGATCAAGGTTTCGAACCACAATCTCAATATCGTTGATTAACTCATCAACCACAATACCAACGTAACCTTCAATATGTTCCGCAATAAGCACGTTAGGGTTTTCAGATAAGCCCTCATCACTATCTACACCACTTAGCACTCGCCGCATATCCACAATAGGCACTTGGTGTTTGCCATATATGATAAACTTTTTCCCACCAGCACCCGTCTGTATATTTTGTTTATGCAAGGGAAGCGCTTGCTCAACCATATGCGTTAACATACCAAACAGCGTGTTACCCATACGAAACATTAAAGCCTGCTGTACTGCAATACTCACAGGAAGCGATAAGACAAATCGCGTTCCACTGCCTACTTCGGTCTGAATACGAATAGAGCCAGTCAAACGGCGAATGGTATCCTGCACCACATTCATGCCAATACCACGACCCGAGGTAGAATCCACTTCTTTTTTTGTTGTAAATCCAGGCCGAAATATCATTTCAAGCATTTCCGCCGAGTCCATATTATCGGCCTCAATTTTCGTTGTTACACCACGTTCAACCGCCACTTCCTTAATCCGTTCAACATCAAGACCTTGACCATCATCAATAACTTCAATGCGCACTTCACTACCACTTTGGCGCGCTACCACAGATACTTGTCCCTCTTCGGGTTTGCCCAAGGCTTTACGAATATCGGGTGACTCAATACCATGTGCTACAGCATTGTTCAATAGATGCACCAAGGGCTCAACCAGTGATTCCGCGACCCCTTGATCCATTTCAATGCTCTGACCACCAATAAGCAACCGTGCCCGTTTATTCAAACGAACAGACACATCACGTACAGCGCGCGGAAATGTTGAGAAAATACTATCCAGAGGGCGCAACATCAGTGATAACACCTGATCTCACAAGTCCTTATACATCAATTCACCACGTTGTTGTGAAACGCTTAGCTCTTCACTAAGGCGGCGATGCTTGCGAATTTGACTCTCAAAGCCTCGCTCAAGGGAAAGCATGATCCTCTCACGCTTGGCATCATCAAAATCAGCGAATGACTTAGAAAAATAGCGCCAATCCCGTTGAAGCCCGCGCAATTCAGTAGCCAACTCCAGAAAACCGCTTTCAAAAACATGCCCACGAGATTGATCTGTACTTAACTCAATCACTTGGTTTGACAAACTTCCAAGGCGCTCGGCATCCACACGTAAAAAACGCCCTGAGCTCTTCCGCTGTGCTGTGGCCTTCATCTCAATTTGAGTCATATCAGGACGATAACTAACACGGCCAACATCATGGCTCGGCAATGGTTCAAGACTTGCGGATACTGCTTCAACAAGCTCTTCTTCAACTTCTTTTTCTTCAGCCAACGCTTTAGTCATTAAAGGTACAGGTTCTGATTCAATAAACGCTTCTTCAACAAGCGGCTCTTCAGTCAACACCTCAGTCATTAAACGTACAGACTCTGACTCAATAAACGCTTCTTCAACGGGCGGCTCTTCAGCCAATACCTCAGTCATTAGGTTCACAGATTCTGATTCAATAAACGCTTCTTCAACAGGCGGCTCTTCAGCCAACGCCTCAGTCATTAAATTTATAGACTCTGATTCAATAAACGTTTCTTCAACAAGCGGTTCTTCAGTCAATACCTCAGTCATTAAACGTACAGACTCTGACTCACTAAACGTTTTTTCAACGGGTCTTTCTTCAGTTAGATCCTCTTCAATTAAATTTCCAAGCATTAATTCAAGAGTGTCATCCTCCGTTAGACTTTCAGATGCTCGTTCAGCAGCCTCACCCTCCAGTAAAGGTGTCAATGTGGCCTTAATGACATCATTTTTAGCTTCATAAGCTAGTGCAAACGCATCAAACGCATCCGCTGGCACATCCAAGTCCAGTTGAGGCGCCTCAGCTTCTTTCTGATCCAAGGCCCGACTCTTAGCTCGCTCAGCCTTCCAAGAATCAGCCTCATCCGCACCAATCAAACCTGAGAAATCAGGCAAATCAATGTTGGGGACATCTGCTTTAGGCGCATC
>JAUZQT010000060.1 GCA_030950825.1 Mariprofundaceae bacterium
TGGTGGGCTCACTAGGACTCGAACCTAGAACCAACCGGTTATGAGCCGGTTGCGCTAACCAGTTGCGCCATGAGCCCATTTTGAATAGCGCGCAATCTAGTCAGCGAAAGCATACATGGCAATATATGTGCAATCGTTTTACCCTTCGCTAATGAATCCAACAACCTTTTCCGAACTAAACCTCCCACAAGCACTACAACAAGGCATTGATGATCTTGCTTATACAGAGCTTACCGCCGTTCAACAAATGGCTTTGCCGATAACATTGAAAGGAAAAGACGTTGCAGGGCAAGGACGTACTGGGACAGGGAAAACGGCTACATTTTTAATCACTATTTTCAATCACCTGTTATGCAATGAGGCAAAAAAAGGTCGAACAGGACAGCATCCGCGTGCTATTGTGATTGCTCCTACCCGTGAGCTGGTGGTTCAAATTGGTAACGATGCTAAAAAAATCAGCAAACATACTGATTTAAAAGTGCATACCGTTTATGGCGGCGTGGACTATGAAAAACAACGCAAAGCCTTTGATGATGGTGTTGATGTCTTGATCGGCACACCTGGACGTTTGATTGATTATCTCAAAAAACATGTTTACAGCCTTAATCGCACAGAAATTGTGGTATTGGATGAAGCGGATCGCATGTTTGATCTGGGTTTCATCAAAGATATTCGCTTTATGTTGCGTCGCCTTCCCAAGTACCATGAAAGACAATCACTATTGTTTTCCGCAACATTATCACACCGTGTGATGGAATTGGCCTATGAGCACATGAACAACCCTGAAAAACTACGTGCTGAAGAAGGTGAATTAACAGCGCCAGGTATTCGTGAATCATTGTATCACACAGCGATGGAAGACAAGATCTCGCTGCTTATTTATTTATTGCGTTTGGATCGTGTTGAGCGCGGCATCATTTTCATCAATGAAAAGCGCGATGGCGAACGTGTAGCACGCCAGTTGGCACGCTATGGTTTTAAGGTAGGCATTCTTTCTGGCGATGTGAGGCAGCAAAAACGCATGCGTATTTTGGAGGGTTTTTCACAAGGCAGGCTGCACTTGCTGGTCGCCACGGATGTGGCTAGCCGAGGCCTGCATATTGATGGCGTGACCCATGTATTCAATTATGATTTGCCTGATGATGCGGAGAATTATGTGCACCGTATTGGCAGAACGGCTCGTGCTGGCAGCACAGGCACAGCAATTTCATTTGCCTGTGAGCGCTTTTGTTTTGGCTTGCCTGATATAGAAATATACATTAAACGCAGTATTCCTGTTGAAAGTATTCCAGAAACCGCTCTAAACATGGAAAAGCCTAGCCACCCAAATGCGGTTGCTGAAGGTCTAAAAAGTGGTGATCGGGCAGCTGTTCCCAACAAAGGTTCTGGAAGACCCACACAATCACGCCGCCCACAAGGCCGTGGAAATCAGCACCGTCGTTAATCTTCATCATAGCTGATCGTTTGCTTTAGCCTGAATAATTCATAAATCGTTGTGATAATTGCGAAGAACCTTTATTTGCAACGATTTTTTGTTGGGAGTGCCATACCAATGGATACGGTCGATTGGCAAAGAATTCGTTTCGGATAAAGGGGCAAGCAAGGACACGACAGTATTTGTGGATTATTCAGGTTAGAGCCGCAGAAAAACAGGAGCAGTATATTCTTTCCGTGTTTCAGATGGGCAATAATTTTATTAACGGATACACTGTCTCCGTTTTCTTACAGGGAATACTTCTTGCAATTGCTGTTGGCATACGAATAATGCGCGTACATATTTTGGATCCGATTTTTATCCAGAGCAGTGGAGGGTTACAGGCCTTACGAAACTGCGGCAACCGACTACACTAAGCGAATGGCTTAAATGTAGAGAATGGTGCCAACGCCTGCTTGGTTTTGATGCCGAGAGCGATGATAGTCGGGTTGTTAAGTCTATTGATCGCTTATTGAGCGACGTTCTTTTCAACCTTTGCTTATCTCGCGGAGGTTTTTTTGTTTATGGATTTCGGTAATTAGTTTGGATTGGAGTTATTGAATGAGTGAAAGTATTGTTCGTGCCTTGAAGTGCCGTGAGTGTGGCCAGGAATATGAAATTCAGCCCACGCATGTGTGTGAATATTGTTTTGGCCCGTTGGAAGTGGTTTATGATTACGAAAAACTTCAAGGTAAATTTACCCGTGAGTTGATAGAATCGCGCCCGCAAACCATGTGGCGTTATAAAGAGTTATTGCCGATTGATGGTGAGCCGCAAGTGGGTGTGAATAATGGTTTTACACCTTTAATTCGCGCAGATCGCCTTGCCAAAGCTTTGGGTGTGAAAGAGCTGTATATTAAAAATGACTCAGTGTGTTATCCGACCTTATCATTTAAAGATCGTGTGGTTTCTGTTGCTTTATCCAAGGCTGTTGAGTTTGGTTTTAAGACCGTGGCATGTGCTTCTACAGGCAACTTGGCGGGTTCTGTGGCTGCCAATGCTGCGGCTGCTGGTTTGGAATCCTATGTGTTTATTCCTGAGGATCTTGAGCAGGGTAAGGTGTTGGGTGCTGCGGTTTTTGGCACCAATATTATTGGTATTCGTGGTCAGTATGATGATGTGAACCGCTTGTGCTCGGAAGTGGCTGGTAAATATGGTTGGGCATTTGTGAATGTAAATGTGCGTCCGTTTTATGCGGAGGGATCAAAATCCATGGGCTATGAAATCATGGAACAATTGGGCTGGAAAGCGCCTAAACATGTGGTTGTTCCGATGGCATCGGGTTCACTTTGCACCAAAATTGATAAATCCATTAAAGAATTCATCAAGCTTGGTTTGATTGAAGATAACGGCACTGCCGTCTATGGCGCGCAAGCCACGGGCTGCTCTCCAATTTCCAAATCAGTCAAAGATGGCACCGATATGATTCATCCCGTGAAGGCCAATACCATTGCCAAGTCATTGGCAATTGGTAACCCTGCTGATGGTTTTTATGCCAATCGTGTGATTAAAGAATCAGGCGGTTGGTCTGAAGATGTGAGCGATAAAGAAGTGATTGCTGCAATGAAATTATTGGCCGAAACCGAAGGTATCTTTGCCGAAACGGCAGGTGGCGTAACCTTGGGTTGCGCGATCAAATTGCTTGAATCGGGCAAGTTGCCAAGTGATGAGTCGATTGTGTTGTGCATTACAGGTAATGGACTGAAAACACAGGAAGCGGTGATGAATGAGGTGACGAAACCACGCATTATCAATGCTTCCTTGAAAGAATTTGATGTATTGGCTGAAGCCGATGGCGTTGCATTGAATTAATTTTAAATGATAAATAGGAGAGAAAAATGACTGTAACTGTACGTATCCCAACCCCTTTGCGTAAACTAACTGGTGGTGCTGATGAAGTGTCCATTGAAGGCGCAACCATCGGCGCAATGATTGATAATCTTGAATCAGCACATGCAGGTTTGAAAGAGCGTTTGTGTGATGAAAATGGTGAAATTCGCCGTTTTGTAAATGTTTATTTGAATGATGAAGATGTTCGTTTTTTGAATGGTCGTGATACCGAACTGAAAGATGGCGATGAAGGATCTATTGTTCCTGCAATCGCATGCGGGAATTAAGCTTTTTTCTGGTAGATTTTTTTGGCAGCTTTTTGCTTTGTAGGAACAGTTGCTTTGCTTTTTTATTGTCCAAGGAGTTAATATGAAATTACGTGTTTACCTGAACTTTGAGCAAGATGCTGTAACAGAGCCTGTTATTTGGAAGTTGGCCAAAGAGTTTGATGTGATGACCAATATCCGCACAGCGGCAGTGAAAGAAGGCATGGGGCTGGTTGGGCTTGAAATCGAAGGCGACATAGAGACCGTGGAAGCATCTGTGAAATGGCTTGAGGCACATGCAGGTGTGCATGTTGAACCGATTGAACAAAATGTGATTGAGGGTTGATATGACTATTTACAATAATGCTTCAGAAACCATTGGACACACCCCCATCATTCGCTTGAATCGTATTGGTGCGGATTTGGATGCTGACATTCTGGTCAAGTGTGAGTTCTACAATCCATTAAACTCTGTCAAGGATCGCATTGGCAAGGCGATGATTGAAGCTGCAGAAGCTAATGGTTTATTGAAGGAAGGCGGCGTGATTATTGAACCGACTTCTGGCAATACGGGCATTGCTTTGGCGTTTATTGCACGAGCCAAGGGTTATCGCTGTATTCTTACTATGCCAGAATCCATGAGCTTGGAACGTCGTAAGTTGCTGAAATTGCTGGGTGCAGAGTTGGTGCTGACACCAGCAGAGCTTGGCATGAAAGGTGCGATTGCCAAAGCGACTGAGCTGGTTGAAAAAACAGACGGCGGCTTTATGCCCCAGCAGTTTGAAAACCCTGCCAATCCAGAGATTCACCGCCAGACAACGGCGGAGGAAATTTGGTCAGATTGTGAAGGGAAGGTTGATGCGATTGTCGCAGGTGTCGGGACTGGAGGTACCATTACAGGCGTATCCGAAGTGCTGAAATCACGCAATGCTGACTTTAAGGCATTTGCAGTGGAGCCTGTCGATTCACCCGTGATTTCAGGTGGCAATCCTGGTCCGCATAAAATTCAGGGCATTGGCGCAGGCTTTATTCCGAAAAACTTAAATGTGGATGTTTTGGACGGTGTGGAACAAGTGAGTAATGATGATGCCTTTGCAATGGCGCAACGCTTGGCCGATGAAGAAGGCATTCCAGGTGGTATTTCTTCGGGTGCGGCGGTGGTTGCGGCACTGCGTATTGCTTCTACCGCTGAGATGAAAGGAAAGCGCATTGTGGTTGTTTTGCCTTCCATGGCCGAGCGCTATATATCTACGGATTTATTTAAAGGCATCGAAGTTTAAAAATTTTCACCGCCGAGTACGCGAGTGCGCCGAGAGTATACGAAAACTCTGCGTTCTCTGCATCCTCTGCGGTAAAAAAGGTTGTTGAAACATGATTGACTTTACAGAAGAACAGATTGAGCGTTATTCACGCCATATTATTTTACCTGAAGTGGGTGCAGAAGGGCAATCGACTCTTTTAAATGCAAAAGTATTTATGATTGGTGCGGGTGGGCTTGGCTCGCCAGTGGCATATTATTTGGCGGCTGCTGGTGTGGGTACGATCGGTATTGCCGATGCGGATGTGGTGGATTCATCGAATTTGCAGCGTCAGATTATTCATAATCAAAGTCGTATTGGTTAACCAAAAGTGGAATCGGCCAAGCAGACCATGCAAGAGCTTAATCCTGATGTAAAAGTGAATACT
>JAUZQT010000061.1 GCA_030950825.1 Mariprofundaceae bacterium
TCGATTCCCTTGTGCTCAATCTTTGGAATTACTTCCGCCGACCCAAGGTTCACTTCCCGGCGGATGGCTAATCCTTACCGGAGCGGGATTTTCACCCACCAGAATAAACGACCTTGCCCGGCCGCACTGTGAATTATTCAGGCTAAGGCGTATTACTTGGCATTTTCAACGGCTGTTGACGTAAAACTTTCCCAACTTCACCCAAACTTCCAGCTTGGATAATGCGCTGGTTATTTAAATAAATTTCTAATGCTAAAGGGTTACCACTGGTTAAACTTAAAGGCCTGTCGTGCTTGATTCTCATTGTTTCACCTTTTTTCAATAAAACTTCACGAACCAGCACTGGTGGCTCATGATTATCATGGAGTTGCAACCATACATCTGCTGTGACAGCTGTTAGTTGGTAATGGTAAAATGGTTCTTTTTGGCTGTTTGTTTCAGAAACCTGTGTATTGCCGTTAGTTGATGAGTTTTTCTCATGGTTCATTTTATTTTTCTTACTGTTAGAGACTGTTGTATGGCTAAGCGGCTCTGTATGAGGGATACTTGCAGAAATGCCTGTTTTATTTTGTGTGTCTTTTTGCGGTTTGATTTGTGCGGCATTTTGTGGTTTTATTTTATTTTGTTGTTGTAGATTGATGGCGGATTGCTGCATAAGCTGGGAAGGTAGTGGTGCAGGTCTGCGGTCAAAGATGTTAAAGCCAATCAATAACACAACAAAGGCAATGCCAGCAATGATCATCCAAGTTTTATTCGGCGAAATCGCTGGATCAGGAAAGGTAAGCGGCTTGGTCAATTGATACTGTTCTGATTTGATGTTTTCAATGGCATTGTTGAGGTCTAAATTTAAATAGTTAGCGTATTGGCGCAAAAATCCTAAAGCGTATACTTCACCAGGCATGTTTGACCAATCGCCACTTTCCAGTGCTGCGATGTAAGACCCTCGTAGGTTTAATGCTTTAGAGATATCCTCAGCGGATAGCTTCTTTTGTTGCCGTTTGCTTTTTAATGCTTCTGCGACTTCTAATAGAATGGTTTCGCGTGAGCTAGGCTCTTCTCCTGGTTCGTTCTGTTCTTTTGGTTCGTTCTGTTCTTTTGGAAACATATTTATAAGCGCCCCAAACGGGTTAATTCATCACTTGCCCAAGCACGGTTGAGTGGCGCTTTTTCTTTTTCAATGTAATTTGCTAAGTGCTTGCGTGCAGCCAATATATCGTCTTGTTGCACGAGCAGTTTAAGCAAGCCTTGCAACGCTGGGCGAAGGGTAGGATCTTGGCGCAGCATTGTTTCATAGAGTCCTTGTGCATAGTGTAAACGCCCTGTTTGGATATAAGCCTGCGCCTCTTTGATCTGAGATATGCTTTTTGAGGATGGGTTCATCATCACCGCACGATGATAACTTTGAATGGCATCATCGGCGTGATTTTGTCCCAAAAGAGCATCGCCCAACAAAAGCAATGCAATATATTGTTTGCGATAACGTGGATCTTCCAATGCTTTGTGCAGGATGGTCTCGGCCTCTCTAAAACGCTTTAATGACACCAATAAAGAGCCATAATTGGTATACACTTCTGAGGCTGGCCCAGCCGCAATAGACTGCTTATAAAAGTCTTCTGATTTTTCCATATCGCCTTGTAAACGCCACGCATAGGCCAGAGCGCTAAGGGTTGCGGATTGTCCTGGAAGTGCTTTATTGGCTTGCATTAGCTCATCAAAAGCCTTGGGTAATTGGCCGCGTTGCAAAGAGTCCATGCCTATCTGATAGTGAAATTTAGCTCGTTTACTTGTTACCTCAGGGTCTGTATGCATGGTTTGGCATGATGTCAGTAGTATGCTGCTTATGATCAGCAGTGGTATCAAGGAGGCTTTCATCATAACAAGCGTTTCACTAAGGCATGAATAGGGCGCAGTGCTTCATCATTTTGTTGGCTTAAATCAGCAAAAATGCCATGATCAAGTGTGTTTTGGCATGCGCAATTATGCGTTTCTGGGGTTTGCTTGAAAAACACATGTAATAAATTTTGAGCCTTTTGGATATTACCGTGCATAACCTCCAAAACAGAGCTGATTGACACATCTTCTTCATCCGCATGCCAGCAATCATAGTCAGTACACATGGCGATGGTGGCATAACACATTTCTGCTTCGCGAGCCAACTTGGCTTCTGGCATATTGGTCATACCAATAACATCCATTCCCCAAGATCGATACAGCATGGATTCAGCACGGGTTGAAAATTGTGGCCCTTGCATGACCAGATATGTACCGTCTTTATGGGTTGTAATCCCTGCTTGTTTTGAAGCTTTGAATAACGACTGTTGCAGGCAGCTACATATGGGCTCAGCCATGGAAACGTGGGCAACAACGGGGCCATCAAAAAAAGTTTTTTCACGGTCAATGGTGCGATCTATAAATTGATCAATTAGCACAAAGTCACCAGGAGCAATCTCTTGACGCAACGAACCCACGGCTGAGATGGAGATGATTTGTGAGACACCTGCCAATTTCATGGCATAAATATTGGCACGGTAGTTGATTTTATGGGGCGGGATATTATGCCCTGAGCCATGGCGTGGTAAAAATACAATCTCTTGCCCATGATAGCGTGCTAACAATAATGGCGAGGATGGTGATCCCCAAGGTGTATTTAGATCCAGCTCATCCAAGATTTCAATGTCCTGCATGGCATACAAACCACTCCCACCGATAATGCCAGTGCGTTTTACGACCGTCATTGCCCACTCCTTTCGTTTGATTGACCCATGGTTTCTATGGAGCAAATGATGATTTTAACTGACCACAAGCAGCCATAATATCTTGTCCGCGTGAACGCCTTACGGTTGCACGAATACCTTTAGAAATCAAGCCTTGTGCAAAGGCATTCATGTGATCACTTGCAGAACCTTTGTAAGGGCTCCCTGGGTAAGGGTTAAATCGAATTAAATTAACCCGATCGCGTTGCAAATTTACAAACATTGCCAAAGCTTCTAGGTCTTTTTCACGGTCATTGATGCCATCAAGCATCAAATACTCCAAGGTAATATGGCGTTGATGCGGGAGTGGGTAAAGATCCAGGCATGTACGCAGTTCTTGTAAAGGATACTTGCGGTTGATAGGTACCAAGGTATCCCGTTCCTGATCAAGGGCTGAATGCAATGAGATGGCCAAATTGACTGGGTAAAGTTGGCCCATACGGTCAATTTGTGGTGTCAGCCCAGACGTGGATACAGTGATGCGGCGGCGTGAAATATGCAGGCCATCTTCTGCCATCAACATACTTAGGCTTGCATGTAGGGCTTCTTCATTGGCCATGGGTTCGCCCATTCCCATATACACAATGTGCGTCACTTGATTATGTAATTCGCTTGGCAATGGATTTTCTCTCAAATCATTTTTCACAGCCAGTACTTGGGCAAGAATTTCGCCTGCACTGAGATTGGCCTCAAATTTTTGCGTGCCTGTATGGCAAAAAGGACAATCCAATACACAGCCCACTTGTGAAGATATACAGACAGTCGCACGCTCAGGCTCGGGAATAAGGACAGTTTCAATATTTTTCCCACTATGAAGTGCAAATAAATATTTTCGTGTGCCATCACTGGAGCATTGCTTTTGGACTTGTTTCAGCGGTTGGCAGCACAAGTGTTTGTGTAGAGCAGTGCGTAAATCTTGTGGTAAATTTCGCATATCATCGGGGTTTAATACGCCTTTATTGCGCCAGCCTATGATTTGTTTGGCACGATATGCAGGGAATCCCCAGTCGGAAACTATGATTTTTAACGCATCCAAATTCAGGGCTGGTAATTGCTCAAGAGTTTTATTCATCGTGCGCATTGTACATTAGAGAATGATTTCGGATAGCTTGGTGCGCGTGAATACTTTAGCAGCTTTAGAAGAAGTGACAATTAAACGCAATGAATTTGAGCAAATGCTCCAATTTTCCCGTTTGATGTTTCGATTAAACCAAAACAAGCATTATATAGCACGATTAAGAGAGCATCTTCCCACAACAGCAAGTGCCATGCATGGCGAGGCATCCATACTGATGGGTTATGACTTTCATTTAACAGATGATGGGCCTCGTCTTATTGAAATTAACAATAACGCAGGCGGCTTGTATGTTGGTTGTAAGACATGGATAAAACAGCCCATGATTGCAGCACTTACGAGCACCTTAGAAGAGCGACTATTGCAGATGTTCCCCAGTTCTTGGCAAACAATTGCTATTATGGATGAAGATATTGCCAGTCAATATATGTATCCAGAAATGAATTTCTATGCGGATTTATTGCGTCAAAATGGACGCACTGTATTACTTGTGAGCCCCGAAGATATCCAATTAAAAGATGATGGTTTGTATGTGGAAGAGCATCGCTTGGATGGTATTTATAATCGTCATACTGATTTTTATTTAGATATCCCCGAACTTGCACATATCCGCACGGCACTCATGACAGGCTTGGTGGCGCTGAATCCACATGCGCGAAGTTACGCTTTATTGGGCGATAAATCACGCATGGTCGACTGGTGGCATGATGGCTTGCTGGATGACTGTTTGCCTGCGGACGATGTTGCTTTTATTCGACAGATTGTGCCTGAAATTCATATGCTTTCAGCCTGTGATAAGGAACAAGTATGGAAAGAGCGTAAAACTTGGGTGTTTAAACCCGCAGCAAGGCATGGTGGCAAAGGTGTTGTGCTTGGTAAAGCCATGAGTCGTAAACGCTTTAATGGCTTAGATATGGATACAACAGTGGTTCAGCGTTATATACCAGCCAGTCAAATTGAGCATAAAAGCATTCACTATAAGTTTGATATTCGTTTGTACATGCATGGTGAGACATTGATTGCAGTGGCTGGGCGCTTATGGCGCGGGCAGCTCACGAACTTTCGAGAAGATGGCAGTGGTTGGGTATCACTGCGTATAAGCCAGTAGGTAAAAGAGTCTTTGAAAGATTTAACTGTGATTGTGCCTGTGTTCAACGAAGCAATATCGCTGGCTCAAAATATGGCGCAACTCAAAGCGCTGTTAAAGCATTGCTCTATTATGTTTTGTGATGGTGAATCAGATGATGAGACTTGCTTTTTATTAAAGCAGAGCGGCTTGTTATATTGCTGTAGTTTACGCGGACGCGCCTTGCAAATGAATGCAGGGGCAAAACTTTGCCAATCCGACATTCTTCTTTTTATGCATGCTGATACGGTGATAAATGGCAGTCATATACAGGCTGTGAAAGAAGCTATGCAGGATCGAGCTATTGTAGGTGGACGCTTTGATGTGCATCTATCTGGAAAAAGAAAAGCCTTTAGAGTCATTGAATATATGATTAACTTACGTTCTCGTTTGACGGGTGTTTCAACGGGTGATCAGTGTCAATTTGTGCGCCGCTCTGTGTTTGAGGCAATGGGAGGATTCTCTGATCAGCCATTGATGGAAGATGTGGCATTTTCAAAACAATTAAAACGATATGGGAAAGTAACTTGCCTTAGACACAAAGTCAGTACATCCAGTCGCCGTTGGGAAAAATATGGTATTGTGAAAACGGTTATATTGATGTGGAAACTGCGTTTTTTATACTGGCTGGGTATGTCGCCTGAAAGATTGGCTAGGATGTATCGAAATGTCCGATAGCAAGATTTTGCTTATCATTATGTGCAAAGCCCCTGTTGAAGGTAAGGTAAAAACACGCTTGATGTCAAAATATACCGCCGCAGAAGCCATGCAGTGGCATCAAGCGATGGCCACCACAGTCATTACACGTACCAAACGGTTATTTGAAAATGTGTGGTTGGCAGCAGATGATGTAACACACGCGTTTTTTAATACATTTGAACTCCCTATTTATTCACAAGGACTCGGGGATTTGGGTGAACGTATGGCATGTTTGCTGAAACAGGCCTCACAATATGGGTTTGAAAAGATCCTGTTCTTAGGAACAGATTCACCGCATATGCTTGATGAACGATTATTGCATGCCACATCAGCATTGGATGATTATGATGTTATATTGGGTGCTGTGGAAGATGGTGGCTATGATTTGATTGCCATGAACCATGCTTACCCTGCTCTTTTTTCTAATATTTCTTGGAGCTCTGAAAGGGTGTTGCAACAAACGCTGAGTATTGCTAAGCAGCAGCAACTACATTGTCTTGTACTCGAAGAGAGTTTTGATATTGATACACCCGAGATGTTGGATAGAGCCAAGCAGGAAGGCTGGCAGATCGAGTGTTAATCATTCCTAACTGGCTCTGAAACCTCTACTGGGAATAGTGCTGGAAACTGTAATTGCAAACGCTTAAGTTCCTGTTCCATTTGGCGGTAAAAAGTGACATCATGGACAGGCAAATGCAGTCTTCGTTGCATTAGTTTTTTGCTTTCGGGAACGTGGCTACGCATACCTTGTTGCCAGATATTGTCCATTGGCACATCAGCCAACATATTGGCAGACATAATATGAGCAAGATGAACCACCATAATAGCGGGCTGTACATTTGCAGGCCATGAATCAACACTATGCCAGCATGGATGGTGATGGTAATAAATAAAGTGATGGATGCTGCGTGGTAATTTCCAATGCAGTGCGAGCATCATGCCAGCATCAATATGGGTGTAACCCAATATATCCCATTCGGCCTTTAATGTGGGTATCCCATCTTCGATATTTGTTCGCAGTTGTTCGAGTTTGTCTTTGCCTTCGATGTGAAGAATAACAAGCTTGCCAATATCGTGTAGCATACCAAATAATCGGGCAGATTGCCGATCAATGATTTGGCTATAATCGGTTAAAACACGTGTGAATAAGGCAATTGTTTGAGCATGAAAGTGTAAATGTTGTACATCCTTCTGTGTGGACTCACTGCCTATTTCTGGCATTAGATTTTGTAGAATAATATCCTGAGCCACATCCATCCCCAAGCGTGTTAATGCTAGAGCAACCTGTTTGACCTCGGGGCTATTTAGCATGGCATAGGCAGGAGAGTTGCACACATCAAGAATGCGCTGGGTTAATATTGGGTCTTTTTTAAGCAATTGGGCAAGATCTGCAGCCGCAGCATGGGGGTCATTGATAAGCACTTGAGTGTCATGCCATAATTCAGGTAAAGGAGGAATAGTAGCAATGCCTTGCCGCAAATGTTTGAGTGTTGATACTGCAAAAGGTGGCGGTGATGTTAAATCTACGGGTGGTATATCAGGCATCGTTGGTGATATGCTTTCAAAGACCCAAAGCAGGGTATGTTCTATGACTTGATCATCATTTTCTGATTCCACTAACTCATGGAAGTGAGGTGACGGTATATTGGAGCCTGTTTGCTCGCCGTAGAATTGTAAATCAGAAAAAAGATTTATAGTACTTTTCCCTTGAAGGGACGGACGTTTTTTTGACCCTAGCTGGATGCAAGATTCGTGTAATTCGCGGCAGGTTTGAAAACGTTTATCTGGATTTTTTTGCAATAGCTTTAGGACAATTTTTGAAAGTATTTCTGGTATTTTAGCGTGAATATCTTGTGGGTTGGGTGGCGATTGTCGAACTTGTTTTTCCATAATTTCAAATTCACCGCCACCACCCTGTGCAGTAAAAGGCAATTGGGCGGTGGCAAGTTGAAACATTACAATGCCCAAAGCATATAAATCCGTACGATCATCAAGGTCTCGACCAAGAATCTGTTCGGGTGCCATATAGTAATAACTACCAATCGGATTATTGCCCGAATAAGCAATATCATCCTGAATTAAACTGCTTTTAGCCAGTCCAAAATCCATGATTTTAATGCCGCCGTCATCGCAGATGAAAATATTGGATAATTTAAGATCCCGATGCGTAATACATTGGGCATGGGCGGCATCCAGCCCTTGAATAAGCTCGGCAATGACAGCGTGAACCTCTGCTGTATCAAGCGCGCCATGATGTTTGATGTATTGTTTGAGCGTGCAGCCTTTAAGCAGTTCCATGATAATGCCCAAACGCTCACCGTGTTCATAAATATCTACAAAGCGAACGACATTAGGATGCTCAATTTTACCTTGTGTTTGTGCTTCCATTTCAAAACGCGTGACCTGATCCTGATCATGAATAAGCTCAGGATGCAATACCTTAATCGCAACTTCCTGCTGCGTATTGTTATTCACCGCACGGTAAACAACGCCCATGCCGCCCCGACCAATTTCTTCAAAAAAAGTGTAGTGTGTTTTTTTAGTGATGTCTATTTGGGGCATTGGGCATGCATCTTAGTCAACATGTGAGCATTCTAGTTCATGGGATAAAAAAGCAAAAGAAGCATTGGGATCCAGCCAGCCATGGGAGGCATCGTTTATGGCATCGGCATATGGCAAGTAGGGCTTGATATCTAATACAGGGGTTCCATCCAACATGTCTAAGCCTTCAATATATAAGCATCGTTTTTTAATGGTGGTTAATTTCACAACCGATAAACCAATGCTGTTGGGGCGGTGGGGAGCGCGAGTGGAAAATAAACCTCGCCGAATATCAGAGCCACGTGGCGGCATGACGGTGGGGTTCCAACCCTGATTTAGGTGCATCCAGTACAATACCCAGATATGGCTAAAAGTGCCCAGATCTGAGAGGGCTTGTTCAAAATTATAACCACGGTGTAGCGTGATTTTGCCAGCCGTGGCAGCTGCAAAATCAGGCTGGCGCGGTGCTGTGAAGCGCTCTTTAAACGGGCTATGCACCACGCCAATTGGATTCATTTGAATGCAGGTATTAGCAGCCTGAGTTTCTTGGAAACTACCGGTATAGTTTTTTGGTTTTTTTTGCGGTTTCATGCAGCAATCAAGGAAGGGTATTCAATATGAATTTCACCATCAATGAGCACCACGCTTGCTTTGCCTCCCTTTTGTAACGCGCCAAATAAAATGGCATTGGCCAAAGGTTTTTTCAAAGTATCTTGGATACAGCGAGCCATGGGTCTTGCCCCCATAGATGGGTCATAACCGTGCTCTGCCAACCAGTTACGCGCTTCGTCGCTCACCTCTAACTCAACCTTTTTATCCAATAACTGCATTTCAAGTTCAACGATAAATTTATTGGTTACATGTAAAATTGTATCCCTATCCAAGGTAGAAAAGGGGATGATAGCATCCAAACGGTTGCGGAATTCGGGTGTAAATAAACGTTTAATAGCCTCTTCATCGCATCCTTGATTGGATGAGGAAGCAAAGCCAATGGCATTTTGTTGCATTTCAAATGCCCCTGCATTGCTGGTCATAATAATAATGACATGTCTGAAATCAGCGGCGCGACCATTGTTATCGGTTAGTTTTCCATGATCCATGACCTGTAATAAAATGTTGAATAAGTCTTGGTGCGCTTTTTCCATTTCATCCAGCAATAAAACGGCATGGGGATGTTTGTTGATGGCATCGGTTAATAAACCACCTTGCTCATAACCGACATAGCCTGGAGGAGCTCCAATCAAACGTGATATCGCATGTGCTTCCATGTATTCAGACATATCAAAGCGAATAAATTTAATGCCCATGATCCGGGCCAATTGGCGAACCACTTCTGTTTTGCCCACACCAGTAGGCCCTGAAAAGAGAAAGCTGCCAATGGGTTTGTCAGGGTGTGACAGGCCTGCCCGTGATAATCGGATGCTTGCGGACAACTGTTCAATAGCATGGTTTTGTCCGAATATAGCCAGCTTTAAATTACGTTCCAAGTGCTCAAGGCTTTGTTTATCCGAGGATGAAACTTGGCGATTGGGAATACGTGCCATGCTGGCAATAGTCGCCTCAATATCCGTGATATTGATTTGTTTTTTGCGCTTTCCATCGCTTCTTAAATGTACAGCAGCCCCTGCCTCATCCAATACATCAATAGCAGAATCAGGGAGGCGTCTATCTTGAATATAACGCGATGCCAGCTTGGCAGCGGTTAAAATAGCAGTTTGGCTATAATGAATATCATGATGGCTTTCAAGGCGATCCTTCAAACCTTTGAGAATTTCTACGGTGTCTTCAATGCTGGGCTCTTCCAAATCAACCTTTTGAAAACGCCGAGAAAGTGCGGATTCTTTTTCAAATACCTGACGGTATTCTTGGTAGGTGGTTGCACCAATACAACGTAGCTCACCATTGGCCAAAGCAGGCTTGAGTAAATTCGATGCATCCATGGTGCTGCCACTGGTAGAGCCTGCACCAATAATGGTATGAATTTCATCAATAAATAAAATAGATTTCTTTTCTTTTCCGATGGCTGTGATAACTGATTTAAGCCGTTCTTCAAAATCGCCACGGTATTTGGTACCAGCCAATAGTGCCCCCATATCCAGTGAGAATACTTTGGTATCATGTAATATTTCAGGAGTTTCACATCTCACAATGCGCAGTGCTAAGCCTTCAGCCAAGGCTGTTTTTCCGACACCAGCCTCACCGACCAATAAAGGGTTATTCTTCCGTCGTCGACATAAAATATGCATGCACCGGTTTAATTCCCTATCGCGGCCAATCAGTGGATCAATTTTTCCTGCGGCAGCACGCTCGCTAAGGTTGATGCAAAAGCGTTGTAGCGGAGAAGGGTCTGCTGTTGTTTGTTTGTCAGGTGAAATAAGTTTATCCGTTTGTGATGATAGGCTTAAGGTGCCGTGGGATATAAATGCAATCACATCCAGTCGAGTGATACCTGCACTATTTAAAAAATAGACAGCATGGGAGTCTTTTTCGGAAAAAATAGCCACCAAGGTATGGGCACCAGTAACCTCCTGTTTTCCTGCTGATTGGACATGCAGGACAGCGCGCTGAATCACCCGTTGCAGGCCAACACTGGCAACCGTTCCGCCTTCATCTTCTACCAATATGGCAACAT
This sequence comes from Mariprofundaceae bacterium, assembly GCA_030950825.1. Classification (GTDB taxonomy): domain Bacteria; phylum Pseudomonadota; class Zetaproteobacteria; order Mariprofundales; family Mariprofundaceae. The sequence goes on from JAUZQT010000061.1 coordinate 10,827, forward strand.
GCGTTTGAATGAACGCCTTAATTTCCTCACGTAAGGGCTGAATATCAACATGAAGGGATTCCAATACATGCTTGGATTCTGGATTATCAAGCAAACCCAATAGTAAGTGTTCGACAGTCACAAATTCATTGCGCTGCAAATGTGCTGCATGAAAAATATCATTCAGTGATTGTTCAAGATTTTCGCTTAATATGCCCATATATTCACCTTATTTTCTCGAAGATTCCATAGGTTTGTCAGTCGTTTTATCAGTCGTCTGTTTGAGGCTCAAAGCTACAGCGTAATGGATATTCATCTTTACAGCAATGTGCTTGCACCTGTGCGACTTTGCTTTCAGCAATATCTTTTGGATAAACACCGCAAATAGCAAGCCCTTGCTCATGGATGTGCATCATGATGGTTGTTGCGCTATTTTCTGTATGTTTGAAATACGTCTTCAACAGTTCAACCACAAAATCCATAGGGGTATAATCATCGTTAAACATGATAACCTTATACATGGGTGGCTTTTTCAAGATTGGTTTTTCTGTTTGTATGTGGGGCGTTATGATGGTGTCTGTATCCATGTCGCAATGATAGGGGCTGCCATCATGTTTTTCGAGAGTTAGGAACGGGAATTAAATAACATGTGCATTTAAGGCGCAGTATTTTTATTCAGCATGAAGGCGAAAAAAGCGAAGCATAGCTTGCTATGTAAGCTTTTTTGCAACGCCCATGCTGGGCAAAAAGATAAGTTTGAATTATTCAGGTTAATTCCCGTTCCTTAGAATAAATATGTGGAGCGTAAGGCATGGGAAGTAATATGACGGAACTAAAATGTATTTTATGGGATGTTGATGGCACGCTGGCCGATACCGAGCGTGATGGTCATCGTGTTGCGTTTAATAGGGCGTTTGAAGAAGCTGGGCTTGATCGTCGCTGGGATGTTGCAACATATGCTGTGTTGTTAAAAGTCACGGGTGGCAAAGAACGTATGAAATTTGATATTGAGCGTGGCGGTATGCCTGATATGCCGTATAAAAAAATCGTTGAATTACACGCCCGCAAAACCATTCATTATCAAACACTGATTGCAGATGGCTTGATTCCATTGCGTGCTGGGGTGCGTCGTTTATTGGAAGAAGCCTATGGTGCTGGTATCACATTAGGCGTTGCCACCACTACCACACCAGCGGCACTGGATGCGTTAATTGAGCACTCGCTGGGCAGGGAGTGGTTTGATCGTTTTGCGGTACTTGCGGCTGGGGATATTGTGCCTGCCAAAAAGCCTGCACCAGATATTTATACGTATGCAATGCAACAATTGGGTGTTGCCCCTGAAAACACCTTGGCCTTGGAAGATTCAGGCAATGGCTTTTTATCAGCGCAAGCTGCGGGATTAAAATGCGTGATTACTATCAATGATTATACTGCGAATCAAAATTTTGAAGGCGCGGATTTGGTGGTGTCTGAATTTGGTGCAGCTGGGCGGAATGCTGTAGATGTATTGATAAATAAACATGACCTTACAGGGCTACATTGCGTCACACTGGCGCACTTAAAAGCAATTGTTGCAGCAGTGTGATGATGGCGTTGTTTGACTCCCATTGCCATATTGATTTTGAACAGTTCAATGATGATCGTGATGATGTTTTTGCGCGTATGCGAGATGCTGGGGTTACGCGCCTGGTGGCGGTATCGGTTGAATTGGAACAAACCCCACGGCTGATTGATTTGGTGGAATCGCATTATGGCGTGTGGTTCTCAGTGGGTGTACACCCCAATCATGGGGTGGATCATGAGCCGACAGTTGATCAATTATGTAAATTGGCAGGGCATGAAAAGTGTGTGGCAATTGGGGAATCGGGCATGGATTTTTTTCGTGCCAATGTTGATCCAAAGACTCAGGAACAGCGTTTTCGCACACATATTCGGGCAGCCCATGCCGTAAACAAGCCTGTTATTGTGCATATGCGTGATGCTGATGATGCGACACTACGCATTTTAAAAGAGGAAAATATCGCAGGCTGTGGGGGTATCATGCATTGCTTTTCATCCACCTGCAAGGCAGCAAGGCAAGCGTTGGATATGGGTATGTCGATTTCGTTTTCTGGCAATGTCACATTCAAGCGCAACGATGAGCTGCGAAATATTGCAACTCAAATACCTGAAGACTCCATATTAATTGAAACAGACGCCCCATATCTTGCCCCAGTGCCCATGCGCGGCAAACGCAATGAACCAGCATTTGTGAAGCATGTGGCAGAATGTATTGCGGAAGTGCGGGGCATTTCAGTCGAGCATCTGGCAGATATAACCACAGCCAATGCTTTAAAACGTTTTCAGTTGATCTGAAACCGAACCTGAATAATTCACAGTGCGGCCGGGCAAGGTCGTTTATTCTGGTGGGTGAAAATCCCGCTCCGGTAAGGATTAACCATCCGCCGGGAAGTGAACCTTGGGTCGGCGGAAGTAATTCCAAAGATTGAGCACAAGGGAATCGAACCAATAGGCCGTAAGCGTAAGCTGAAGTGATTGAGCCACGAAATATTAGGCTCTTCCAAATTCTAAGTGGGTAAGCAGTAATTGTTCACTTTGGAAAAATCCAGTTTCCCAGTGATTAAATATGCAATTTCACCGTTCGCGCATTTTTGGAGGGAGTTCAAAGAAAGACCCTGTCAGCATGCCATATATCT
>JAUZQT010000062.1 GCA_030950825.1 Mariprofundaceae bacterium
CCGCACGTCGCCCTTCCTCGAATGAGGGAGGCGTGCGGCTTTGCAGGATTAGCATTCGACAGCTTGTTTTGTGGTGAGTCATTGAGCTTGCTTATCCCCCTATGAATTTTGCCTACCCATTTAGAATTTGAAAGAGCCAAAGGAAGGCTATGAAAAATAGCCATCGGCTTGAATCTGAACGTCATCCATGGCTTTTTGAAACAAGCACAGTGTTTCAGCATCATCATTCCCCACATACACAGGCGCACCAATCACAAAAACACCACGCGTGAAAGGCTTAGGAATATAAAACCTGTCCCATGATTTCACCCGCCAATGCCGTTTGCTTGCATAGCAAACAGCACGCAATGGCAGGCCTGATTTTTTTGCCAGCTGCACCGTTCCTGGCTGCACAATCTCAACTGGGCCCTTTGGCCCATCCGGTGTAATACCCAATGAATGCCCTTGCCTTGCCAAACGAATCATTTTTAAAAACGCGCGCGCGCCACCCTTATTACTAGAACCACGTGATGTGTGTTTTCCTAAACCCATCAAATCCAGCGCACCAGAAATAAACGTGCCATCCCGATGATTTGAAATCAACATCGAGCCATTCCAACCCTTATAGGCATAGCCCATCATCAAGATACGAGCATGCCAAAAAGAAAGTATATAAGGCTTACAAGCAGGCTGATACCGCTCTCCTACAAACTCCCACCGTATGGTTCGACTTAAAAAAAAATAAATATAAAAAATTAAATGTGGAATGAGCCAAGCTAGCAATCTATGTTTCATGCCCGTTGCACTTCAACTTCCGATTCAAATTGCGACTCAAACTGCATGCGATATAACTCAGCATACAAACCGCCCTGCACCAACAGTTCATCATGCTGACCCATTTGAGCAATACCACCATCGTCCAAAACCACAATACAATCGGCATGTCGAATGGTTGATAAACGATGCGCAATCACCAGAACCGTTCGCCCAGTCATCAAACGATCAATGGCCTGCTGCACCAATTGTTCTGATTCAGTATCTAAGCTGCTGGTTGCCTCATCCAAAATGAGAATAGGCGCGTCTTTTAACAAAGCCCGTGCCAATGATAGGCGTTGGCGTTGGCCACCCGATAAAATAACACCGCGTTCCCCTATCATGGTCTCGTAGCCTTGTGGAAGCTGCATAATAAAATCATGGGCATTGGCAGCTTTGGCAATGGATTCCACCCGCTCACGATCAATGTCATTGTGACCATAAGCAATATTTTGCAATACTGTATCATTGAATAGAATGACATCTTGCGTAACCAGAGCAATCTGCTGACGCAAGGATTCTTGGCTTAAATCACGCACATCGTGACCATCCAATAATACACGCCCTTCCGTGGCATCCATAAAGCGTGGCACAAGATTTGCCAAGGAGCTTTTTCCAGCCCCACTCCTGCCAACCAGCGCCACAACTTGACCCGCTTTAATCGTTAACTGAATATTGGAGAGTACAGCCTTATTCGATCCTGCATAACGTAAACCAAGCGATTCAAAGCGAATGTCCTGCTGAAATGCGGGAAGTTCAATCGCCTGTTCAGCATCTTTAACCACAATATCCTCATCCAAAATATCAAACACACGTTCGGCTGCTGCCAAGCCCTGCTGAATTTGATTGTTTGCGCCGGATAATCGTTTGACAGGTTCATAAAGCATGATCACCGCAGCAAGAAAAGACATCAGCGTACCAGCCGAGGCTTCGCCAGAAGCAACGCGAAGACCGCCATACAACAAAACACCCGCAATACCAAAGCCAGCAACCAGCTCCATAATAGGAAAAGACATGGCATTGACACGTAAAACACGCATTTGGTGCGTCATGAAACCACCAATCAGACTTGCAAAGCGCTCGCGTTCATAGGCTTCCATACCAAAGGCCTTAACCACACGAATACCACCCACCGTTTCTTCAACCAAACTCGACATCTCACCCATGACAACTTGCCCATCATAAGTCGCAGAACGCATTTTTCGGCCAAAACGTAAAATGGGATAAATAATCACTGGAAACACCACCATAGCAATCAAAGCCAGCATCCAATCCTGATAAAAAATAACGCCGATCAAGAAAATAATTGTCATCGAATCACGCATCAATGCAGTGACGGATGTGCTCACCGCAGCTTGCACCAAGGTTACGTCATAACTGATACGCGCCAGCAACTCACCTGTCTTGCGGTGGGTAAAAAAATTCAGTGATTGCGCCGTTAAGCGCCCATAAATCTGATCACGCAAATCATAAATAATACGCTGACCAATCCAGCCCATTAAATAAGATTGTCCAAAATAGGCAAAGCCTTTTATGGTATATAAAAGAACGACAGCCCCAGGGATAAGGTAGATATATTCAATATTTCCCCCAGATAAAGCTGTATCCAGGGCAGGTTGCAGCAACCACGCCATGCCAGCTGTTGTCGCTGCGAGTATCACCATACATATCATGGCGATGCCCAAACGCCCTATATAAGGCCTTAAATATTCTAATAATCGTTTGTACAAAATTCACCCTACCTAATTTATATTCTTACGATGATGGTGCATATTGATTCGAATGAAGCATGCCCATACGGCGAAAGAAATTCTTACTCGCTTCATACAATGCTGTAGCAAAACGATCCTGATGCTTGCTATTTTTCATTTTACGTTCCTGTTTGGGGTTAGAAATAAAATTTAATTCAACCAAAACACTGGGTATTTCCAGTGCTCCCAATACAACGAACCTCGCCCGCTTCGGTGATTTATATTTGATTACCCCAATTTTTTTCATCTCTACAAGTACATTTTCAGCCAATAGTTGCGAACTATTCAAACTATCTCGCTTCGCCATATCACCCAAAATATTGCGTACCATTGGATCATCCACCGCATCGTCAAGTACCACGCCTCCAATAGCATCAGCAGCATTTTCTTTGGCTGCCAAAGCAACCGCTACTCTATCAGGTGTTGCGCCACGCTCGGCCAATGTATAAACACTTGCCCCTTGCACACTCCGTGTTTTCACAGCATCGGCATGAATACTAATCATAAGATCAGCTTGTGCCTGACGCGCCAGTTTCACACGCTTTTTCAACGGCACAAAATAGTCAGCTTCGCGTGTCAGTATAGCATGCATACCAGGCTTGCTATTAATCAGTGCCACCAATTTTTTAGCCACGCGCAGGGTCACTTCTTTTTCCAGCAAGCCATGGCGCCCAATAGCTCCTGGATCTTCACCGCCATGCCCAGCATCCACCGCAATAATAATGTCATGCTGGCGTTTTCTCATGATGGTTTTGCTTTTGTTCTTATGCGCAATCGCGCTTTCACGCAACAGATCAACGACCAAGCGATGGGGTTTGTGATGCATTGGTTTTAATAAAAATGATCTTAAATCAACCCTTTCTTTTACATCTAAAACAACACGCAGTATAGATTTTTTAGGCATGCCATAACGCACGGATTTCACCACTGGATCGGATGCAGTTACAAGTGTTATTTTTTTTATTGTAGAATATTTTATATCAATCACAATTCGCTCAGGGGCATGTAAGCGAAATATCTTATAATCAATCGACTTACTCAAATCAAAAACAACACGTGTATGATCAGGCGCTGTCCATATACGCATATCTTGGATCTCTGCTGCCATAGCTGCTGTCGTCAGCATAAAAAACATAGTTGTCAAAGCCAAAAACTTTAACGCTTGCCATTGATATTGCCAAAAGTCTCTCATCGAAACAATACTTGCTTGCGAGCATGCGTTTGCAAGGGATGATATTTTCTAGGAGGCTGTCCGAGAATAGAAAGACCTACTGCGGAATACCCATTTCGGCCATGATTCCCGTCTATTTTCGTTAAATAGACCCTGCTATTCGCCTCAAACAGCTGAAAATCATGGCTCAAAATGGAGATACCTCGCGACGACTGTCACCCTCGAACAGCCTCCTGTTGACTGCGTTCAGTAAGTAATGCGGCCATCAATAAGCCCAAAAGAATCATCAAAGGCTCCATAATTCGTACAATAATAAAGGTATTGGCGCCTATACCATGCGCCAATAGGCCTGCAAAACCACAAAGCGCACCAAGCGATGCTCCTTTAAGCATGGGGTCTTTTATTTCACGGTAACATTGCCGTAACAAAACCCATATTCGCCGTAAAAACCATACAAAAAGCAGCAAGCCAATCATGCCTGTTTCCAACAATACACGGGGATATTGGGCATCTAAAAATGGCCCTCCTGTTACACCAACCCCTAAAAGTGGGTACTTGGGAAAGTACTGTGTAAGCACACTTTCCCACGCCCGCAAACGTTCGGTGGTTGAAGTATCTATTTTCATACCACCCACTGCCAATTGACCACCTTGCTCGGCTTGATTGAATGTGAACATAATACGGTCAATCACGTTTTGAGGTAATATAGAGGGTATGATCACCACGCCTGCCAAGCAGGCCATCATCAACAAGCGTTTTTTTTCAGATATCCATAAAAAAAACATAATGGCTACAGCAAATGATAAATATGAACTCCGCGATTCAGTGAAAATGAAGGGTACAATGATAATTCCCATCGCCAATAACAAAAAATACCAGTGCTTCCCCTTAGTCCTGTGTAAAAACATTCCCAATACCACAGAAAACATCAATACAAGATAGCCACCAAAAGTATTCGGTTCCCCCAACTCTCCTTCAAAGGGTGCAGATACGCGCCCACCTGAAGGGATTTGTGCAATGCCAACCAAGCTTGCCACGATGCACGTAATTAACATGACCAAAAGATAGCGTTTGATGGTATCCTGATCATGCAAGTGGTTAATTATCATATAAAAAAGAACAAAAAACTCCAAATATTTAATCACGAAAAAGAAACCGTAGGCACCAACCCTGCCAGCAAACACGCCAATCAATGTGGCAAACAATGCGGTCAGCCAATACCAAGCAATAGGCTGGTTAATCGGTGTGCGTCGAACCATGCCAATATCCTTTAAGATGGCCACACGGAATACCCATGTCACGCAAACCAATGTAAGCAACATATCATCCAAGCGGAGCGTTACACCACGCGACTCTGTTGTGCCAACCGCACCACTGGCCAATTGTGCATTTGAGGAAGCCCCAAAAGTCAATTCTGGCGATAACAGCGTTGATAGGATGAGAAAATATAGTGTCAGTTCAACACTGGTAAATGCCACCAAAACCATCATTAAACCGCCCAGAATCATGGCTGGAGTACGCACTATTTCTGGTGCCAATATATGAGCTGCATACAATAAAAGTATTGTCAATATCAAGGTCAGCATGACCTCGGGCGGAAAAGGTATGCGGATGGTTTGACGTGTCAGGGTGTAGCTCCCTGCTTTCGCAGTGTATCCATGGGTTGATAATTGGTATTATAGGGCTTCGAGTATTGACCCGAACATGTACGCATACCAACCATTATCAGAGCGATAACAATGCACAACACCGATAGCCCTAGAATCTTATGCATACGACTTTTACGACGCTTTAAGCGATCAAGATCATGCTGCATCTAACGCTCTTTCCTAAAGTAATCCGCGGTGAACCTAAATGCTTTTTTAAGCGTACGAACAGCACGTTTAAACCACCCCTTTTTCTGTATTTCGTTTTCTCCATAAGCATAAACATAATGCTGATCCATTTTATAGTTGCTATAATCAGGGGATATATCGCCACGCACACTATTCAATGCCACACCCAGAACACGGCCACCCACGTTCTCAATATTATTTTTCACACGCTTTAATGCGCCACGCACCACAGAACCAACGTGATAAACCAGCAAAACCCCATCAACTTTGGCGGATATCACTGTGGCATCAGTCGTATGCAGTAAGGGCGGCATATCAATAATCACAACATCATATGCCTCGCGCACTTCAGTCAACATTTCATTCATTAACGGTGAAGCAAGTAAATCTGGCGGATTTGCACTGGCTCGCCCACAAGTAAGAATATCCAGTTGATCCAAACCTGGCGTCATCAAGGCTTGGTCAATACCCATATCCCCAAGCATAATATCGGCGAATCGACTCACAGTATCCTGCCAGCTCCGTTGACCCAGCAAAACTTCACCCAAGCCTGGAGATCGTTTTAATCCAAACGTGTAATGCAGCATGGGCTTACGCATATCACCATCAACCAGCAGCACACGACCCCCTTGTTGTGCAATCACCACACTTAAATTTGCAGCAATGGTACTTTTCCCCTCTTTTACCGTTGCACTGGTAATCAGAATAACACGTTTTTCTCCAGCCTGAGAAAACAACAAATTGGTGCGTAAGCTTCGATAGGATTCTGCAATAATCGAAGGCGGCGAGAAGTGGCTCACCAAACGCAATTGTCGCTCCATCCCCACGCCTTTGGTCACCAAGTCTTTTTCGCCAGAAAATAGCTCAACGGCCTCATCATGCGATAGGTGTGGTACAAAGCCCACCACAGGCGTTTCCAAAAAATGCTCCACTTCTTCAATGGTGCCCATTGACATATCCATTGTTTCAAAAATAAGTGCAACAATCAAACCCAAAACAAGCCCTAAAATGATACCTGCCATAGCAGCTTGAGACACTTTAATGGGGTTGATACGCACGCTGGACAACATCGCGGGTCTCATCTGTGAGACCTCTTGAACCTTCTCAGACTCTTTGATTAAAACTTCTTGGTATTTCTTTTCCAATAAAATAAACAATGCTTCATTGCTTGTAACCGATCGCTGCAAGCGCTGTAACTCCAAAGCCTGTTCGGGAACACCACGGTATTTTTGTTGCGCATCTTGAATGCTTTGCTGAACATCTTTCATGCGCCGCTGCGTTAAACTGACCTGTTTGGCAAGCTCATCAACCATACTAAGCAAAATATCTTCTGCTTGCAGGCTAAGCTCTCGAATCTGAGGATGTTCATCGGTATAATTGGTTGATAACTCGGTTCGTTTCAGCGCCAATTCAACCAAACGTTGGTTTAATAGACCAAAATACTCGCTCACTTTAGCAGGCGCTGAGACAGCCTTATAATCCCAGCCAACCTGCTGTAGGCGAAGGCGAAGTTCTTTCAATAAAAACTGCAAATCATTTAAATGAGACACTGATTGTTGGTAGATTTTTTCCAAGTCAGAGACAATATTACCAACAACATCAGCACCATTTTCAGTTGTCGATGATAAATTGTTTTTTTGCCGATAGTTCCGAACTTTTTCTTCTGCTTCTTTGAGTCGTCCTCCCACAACAAGCATCTGTTGCTCAATAAACTTTTTGGCTTCAAATACTTTTTTGTTTTTATCTTCAATATTAAATGTCTGAAATTCATCCGCAACTGCTTGAGCCAAATCTCTGGCATATGCGGCACTACCTGACACCACGGAGATATCAATAATGCCCGTATCACCATCTTGTGTTGCATTCACACTGCCCTTTAAATCAAGGATAATGTCCACATAATCTGGATTGGCGCGGATTTCCGCACTGCTTAACTCCTGCGGAATCAGCCCCATATGTTGGCCAACACGCTCAAGCAATGCATAAGACTGAATCAAGGCCAATTGAGTACCCATACCACCATATGAACGCGATGCATTTCTACCCATAAACAGAGCGTTAATATCCAGTTTTGGTTCGATTTTAATGGATGCTGAGGAGCGATACAGCGGCGGTGGTTGATTCAGCCATGTAAATAGACCGCTAAATATTCCGATTGAAATAGCGCAAAAAATAATAATCCAGCGTCGGCGGAGAATAATCTGCCAGTATTCTTCAAGATTGAGCTCATAGCCACTCATGGCTTCAGATGCTTGAGCCATTATGGAAGCGCTGCTGCTGCTGATTGCAATGAGTAATATTGTTGCAATAA
>JAUZQT010000063.1 GCA_030950825.1 Mariprofundaceae bacterium
CTTGCGTATTGCATCCAATATAATCTCAAACCCGCATTATTCACAAATACGGGATAGTTCCCATGGTATTTGATATAGCAGTTTTAAATCAATCGAGTCTGACCCCATTGATTTGACCCCATTGATTTTTTGATTTTCAAATCAATCGAGTCTGACCCCATTGATTTAAATCAATCGAGTCTGACCCCATTGATTGAGAGGTTCGGTCTACTCGACAATCGTCGTGATGATTGCGAAGAAGCTTTATGTGCAATGATTTTTTTTGTCGGAAGTGCCGTACCAATGGATATGGTCGACTGGCAAAGAATTTGTTGCGGATAAAGGGGCAAGCAAGGGCACGACAGTATTTGTGAATTATTCAGGCTAGATCTTGCAAGGTTTGTGCGTGCAGAGTGTAAGATATTGGTTTACATGGGTCGATATTTAAGGGTCGCGTAAAAAACAAATCATTCCTACTTACAGATCGAAATCGGATTTACGTTTTATTGTCTTCTCTGCCGATAAGATCGCGTGCATTCAGCGTAGGGTATAATGCATTAGAAAAATAAAGCCCTTGTGCTGGGGCAGTAGCTGCCGCCAATGAACGATCTTTTTTTCGAATAAGTTCAGGAATATATTCGGCTGGCCACTTTCCAATACCTACTTGAACGAGGTTGCCGACAATATTGCGAACCATATGATACAAAAAACCATCAGCATGAATCTCAATTTTGATTTCCCAGCCTTCTTGGGACACTGCCAAATAACGCACTTCACGTATTGCACTGTGTGCCTGGCAAGCTGTTGCCTGAAAAGCCGCAAAATCTTTTTTCCCTACAATATAGTCAGCAGCTTGTTGCATGGCATGCAGATCCAAAGCTCGTGGCATCCACCAATGGCGCCATGCCGTCAGCACTGATGGTGTTGATCTGTTCCAAATTTGATAACGATAACGCCGTTCTATGCATGAAAAACGGGCGTGGAAATCATCTGCAACAATACAGGCTCCCATCACGACCACACCCGCAGGCAAGTGTTGATTCATGCCTTGGGTATAGGCTCGTGCAGAGCGTTGCCAGCGTGATGCTAATACATCTACATGTACCAACATGGCTTCAGCATGCACACCTGTGTCCGTACGCCCCGAGCCCACAGTGGGTCGTTTACACCCTTCAATTTTCTCCAGTGCAACTTCCAGCGTTTCTTGAACTGTAATAGCATTATTCTGGCGTTGCCAGCCGTGAAAGAGGCGCCCGTCAAATTCGATGACCATTGCAATGCGCTGCGTATTTTGATTCATCACCAACTCCATAAATAACGTATAGAAAATTCAGCTGCAATATATGTAAATGATAAATAGAAGGTATCGATGATGCGCCGCTGATCCAATAAAATTTCTTTTTCAGAGACCATGAATTTGGGTGAATCCCATGAATTCCATACATACAGGGCACGACGATGTGAATATTTGGACACATCATCCAGCAGTGTTTTTATATACAGCGGGAACAAGCTAAGCTTATTTGTCTCCTTGTACCAAGAAAAGTATGTGCGGCGTACCAAGACCCGAACACCACGTATCATGATGGGCATCAATCGTATATAAGGTGATACATAGGGGGATAAATAACGTTTGATGATAGGGTTAAGGGTCATTACTTCTAGCCATACTTTCATCGGTAGTAAATAGCCCAGCAACAAAGCACCTACAAACATTTCACTCAACTGTAGACTTAGGTGAAGTCCCAAACTTAAGCCTTCATAGCTGATTGGAACTGTAAAGTTCACCCAAATTATTTCGCCAGGTGTGAATAAACCATGAAGAACAATAATTGGAATCAATAGCCATCGTAATATGCGCCAGCTTCTCACCCAGTGTTGCCATGCTTTTTTTCTGTCACCTTGCAAGACCAGGGTTAGTGAGAGGAATAATGCAATATGAAATAAAGACCTAGGCCAAGAATGCGGTACGGCGATTAGCATGATTAGCATAACAGCGATTGCCCATCTCATAAAATACAGCACATAGTTTGATAGTAATTATTCAGCAGGCTTCTAAATTTTAAAAAAACATCGTTGTTCAGCATGTCTAAAAATACCCTGTAGCTGTTCAGATTGTCGCTTATTTATCCAAAAGTAAGGCGAAATATACTCGTGCATGTGACTGTTTTTTCAACAAAGAGATTGGAGGCTATTTATCGTCTCGGACAGCCTCCTAGGCCATGCAAGGGGTGGGCGAATAGTTTTCCTATGTTTTACCTGAAAATGAATCCAGCTCAATCAATAAATTATTCAATTCCAAGTCTTCAGAAAAATCAAACTCATCTTCAGTTTTTGGCAAAGATTCAGTATTGGGAGTAGAATCAATAATAGGCTCCATACTAATATCCAGATCACTATCATCAACGCCCAATTCCAATAAGGTTGCTTGAATTGTGCTGGTAAACTCTTCCATCTCAGCATCAGCAGCAGCATCATCAATGACTTCCAAATCAATATCCAAGTCATCCAAATTGAATGCCATGGTGGTTAAGTCATCTGAAATAAGTGATACCTCTTCTTCCGAGTCGCTTAAAGGAGAGGGGTCTTCTAGGGATGGCATATCAACATCGAACGCGTCATTCAGGCCAGCATCAGCATCCCCCAAGGCGTTAAAAGGATCGGCAAAAGAGTCATCAGTATTATCTAAAGTAGCTTGTGGATCATCTTCTGAGGGTTCTTCGAGATTATTAAAGTCAATACCTAGATCATCTAGGTCTAATGCCATGCTTAATAGCTCGTCTTCCTTTTGATCAGTATTGACATTCAATGCCACAGCATCCACGGCGGACATTTTCTGAGTTAAGGTTGAGCTATCAAAATTTGTTTGAAGTGCGGATAAATCAAAATCTTCAGTTGCTGCGTCGAGCGTCTGCATTTCAGCACTTAAACCAATTGTGTCACTTGCTTGATCAGGTTGTGTGCTTTCTAAACCTGATATTATGGGTGAATTGACCTCTTCCAATGCTTCATCACTTGGCATATCCAAGTTGGACAGGTTGAAATCTAGGGTATCACTGGCTTCAGATGAACTTTCAATGGACACTATTTCATCATCACCGACATCCAAACCCGATAGATCAAAGTCATCAAAATCAATCCCATCTAAGGCATCATCGGATTCAGATGAGCTTTCAATGGACACCACTTCATCATCACCGACATCCAAACCAGATAGATCAATGTCATCAAGATCAATCCCACCTAAGGCATCATCGGGTTCAGATGAGCTTTCAATGGATACCACTTCACCATCACTGGCATCCAAAGCAGACAGATCAATGTCATCAAGATTAATCCCACCTAAGACATCATTGGATTCAGGTGAGCTTTCAATGGATACCACTTCACCATCACTGGCATCCAAAGCAGATAGATCAAGGTCATCAAGATCAATCCCATCTAAGGTATCATCAGATTTAGCCGAGCCTTCATCCGAAGGAAGTTCATTATTGTCGACATCTAAACTAGATAAATCAATGCCATCTAGGTCAAAATCAAGCATGTTACCGTGGTCACCATCGGAAGCTTGTGTGTTCGCAGTAGCAGCGGTTTTTTGCTGCACTTTTTCAGAAACTGGCGCGTCAGCTAAAGCATCGTCGGAAATATCGCTTACTGAGAAATCAGGAAGCTCAAAGTCAGCGACTTCAAATGATTCATCACCTGTCAGAAGCGCTTCCCCTGAAGCATCAGGGGCAGGGGACTCATCAGCAGTGTTGGTCGAAGCAATACTGTCCAAATCCTCGGGCAGACTGTTGCCGTCGGCCAGTGCGTCGAAGACAGTCATAAATGCGGTTAAAGCGGCACCTGTTAAAGCACCGTTCGCGACTCTTCCCGCCTCTGCAACACCAGTTGTATCGCCACGCTCATGGCGTATTTCTGCGAGCTTTATGTGGGCTTCCTTATTATCATTGCGTAAACGTAATGCCATGCAAACCTGCTTTTCAGCTTCATCTTCCATGCCATAGCGCATGTATACATCTGCTTCGGTCAGATAGTCGACATTAGGGTCTGGATCCTCATCGGTTTCAGAGAATGCCTCCATTTCAGATGTGTCTTCATCGGTTAGTTCAGGAATACGTATTGCCAACGGGTCTTGAGTATTTTCAGTCTGATCAGCCTTTTTAGTAGTGGGCTCTTTAGTTTGGCTGCTTGTATCAGCAAGGGAATCCTTCAAGCCTACCTCTTCAATATCAATTTCTTCAATTTCCTCAATTCCATCAATATTAATTTCTTCCAGCTCAGGCTCAACCATTAACGCTTCTTCGACCTGCTCAACAGGGTGTCGGCGTTGCCCACGTAAAGCATAAACAAGGTAGCCCGCGAGTATGGATAATAAAGCGACAAAGCCCATAAGAATCCATGTTAATAAACTTATTTCGCTGCTTACCTCGGGCTGCATAGCTTGTTGTTTGCGTGCTTTTTCCAAAGCGCCATTTTGACGTGCTAATTGTATTTCAAGTTTTTTAATGCGGGCGTTTGATGCGGCTAAATTTTGATCTGGTGCTGGTAGCGTTTCCAGCTTGCTCACTTTTGCTTCCATTTCTTTTAAACGCAGTTGCAATATATTGTTTTCTAAAAGCAATGCTGCTGATTTATCATTGTTTTGGGCGTTTATTGGAGCGTTAGCGTTTGTTTTAGGGGCAGAAGCAGCGGCCTGTGTCTCTTTTGCAGCTTGAGGTAAGACGTTACTTGTTTTTTCTTTTTTGCCGATAGATTGAGAAGCAACGCCTTCTGCTGCCTCACCAATGCTGACATGTTTGCTATAGCGGTTTTTTTGTGCCGTTTGTACTTTTGCGTATTTTCTTTGTTTGGTCAGCTCTTTCCATTTGGCATTATGTTCGCGCAATAAGTTCGATGCCTGAGCATGCGTGATGTGCTCAACTTCTATTGCACTCGGCACGTCCAAATATGTGCCAGCCGTGATAATGTTAATATTCCCTTTCGAAAATTTATCTTTATTTTTTTCAAATAGAGCAACCATCACCTGTTGTTGTGTGTAGCGGTCATCGGTGCGCAAGCGTTGTGCTACAGTGGAAATAGTATCGCCAAATACCATTGGCCCATAGCGGTTGGTTCTCGCCCAATGATTATCCGATTCTGGCGGTGATTTTTTTTGTGCAATCGCCATTACAGGCTTTAATATAGGGTCTGGTTTTACAACTGGATCTTCGAATCTTCTTACGGGTAAAATAGTTTTCGAATTTGTTTTGACTGTGGCAGCACGTGGAAGGTCTAGAAAAATAGAAAATTTCTTAAAGTGGGTTGCTCGACCATGACGAACCTTCAATACAAGATTTAGAAAGGGCGCTTCGATGATGCTAGTTGATGTTAATTCGACACGGCTTCCGCGGCTATCGTTTTTCACATCGACACGAAGTGAGTTGATTGTGCTATCGTGGAATACCTCTAAAATACGGTAATCTGCAGCTGAAGCAAGCTCAATGAAAATATCAGAAATAAGCTCGCCTTCTTCAAGACCCAAAGGTATCTCTGCGTAAAATGGCTCACCCAAATGGCTGGCAACATCAACTTTCCCTAGAGAAGATGCCTGAGCTACCCCCGAAGAATAAAAAAAAGAAAGCGCTATAGCGCAAAAAACATGCATGACACAACGACACATGCGTGCCTCCCTTTGTCTAGCCTAATCGCAATATTTCACGACGATTAAGACTAATAAATTAAAATTTCCGCTATTTGTACAGCATTTAGCGCAGCACCTTTACGTACATTATCAGCAACAACCCATAAGTGCAAGGAATTAGGGAAAGAATAATCATCTCTGATACGCCCAACCCACACAAAATCAGTTCCTGCGGCCTCCGATGCTAATGGATAATCTTCACTAGCAGGGTCATCAACGACACAAATGCCATCAGCACCTGCAAGCAATTTCCGCGCTTGATCGGCATTCATTTGACCTGAAAAAGTTACATTAACAGCTTCCGAATGACTATAGAATACTGGAACGCGTACTGTGGTCGCTGTCACAGCAATATCAGATCCCATAATTTTGCGTGTTTCATCGATCATTTTTTGTTCTTCTTTGGTATAGCCGCTTTCAAGGAAAATGTCAATTTGTGGGATTACATTGAAGGCAATTCGTGCAGGGAACACATCTATTTCGGGTGTTTCACCATTGAGCAATGCAGTTGTTTGTTTGGCAAGTTCTTCGATTGCTTTACCACCAGCGCCAGAGACAGCTTGATATGTTGAAACGACAATACGCTTGATTGGCATAACATCGTGTAAGGGCTTAAGCGCAACGACCATTTGAATCGTTGAACAATTTGGATTGGCGATAATTCGATTGGTGCGCGCCATTTCTAGAGCACTGGCATTTACCTCAGGAACAACCAAAGCAATGTCGTCATCCATGCGCCATGCACTGGAATTATCAATCACATAACAGCCAGCTGCAGCAAAGCGTGGGGCATGTGTCGTTGAAGTGTCTCCGCCAGCAGAGAATAACGCAATATCAACACCCGACGGGTCAAATGTTTCTAAATCCTGAACGATATAGTCTTTGCCATTAAAACCAACAACAGAACCAGCACTGCGGCTAGACGCCACGGGAATTAATTCAGCGATCGGGAAATTTCTTTCTGCAAGTATTTCCAGCATGGTCTGTCCAACCGCACCAGTTGCACCAATGACCGCAACGACATAACCATCTTTTTTAGGTAAGAATGCTTCCATTACGCCAAAGCCTCCAAGGTCTTGCAAACTGCATCACCCATCTCCGAGCAAGAAACAGAGGCCGCACCATTCGCCAAATCCACGGTGCGCACACCAGCATCAAGTGTATTTTCAACAGCCAATTCAAGCTTTTCCGCCAAATCCTCACGGTTTAGAGAAAAACGCAACATCATCGCAACAGACAAGATAGTTGCCAATGGATTGGCTTTATTCTCGCCTGCGATATCAGGCGCAGAACCATGAATGGGTTCATACATGGCAAACTTTTCACCGATGGATGCCGATGGCAACATGCCAATTGAACCAGTGAGCATGGAGGCTTCATCCGATAAAATATCACCAAATAAATTACCAGTCACGATCACATCAAACTGTTTGGGGTTACGAATCAATTGCATCGCGGCATTGTCCACATACATATGTGACAGCGCAACATCAGAAAATTCATTTTGATGCACATCGATCACAATTTCGCGCCACAGTTCAGATACTTCCAACACATTGGCTTTTTCAACACTGCACACTTTATTGCTCCGTAAACGTGCCGCTTCAAATGCCTTGCGCGCAATGCGGCGTATTTCACTTTCACAGTAGGCCATGGTGTTATAGCCACGCCGCTCACCATTCACGACCTCAAACCCACGCGGTTGACCAAAATAAATACCCGAGACCAGCTCTCGCACCACAAGGATATCCACGCCTTGCACAACCTCAGCTTTCAGTGTGGATGCATCCAGCAACTGGTCATACACCTTGGCTGGGCGATAATTGGCAAAAAGCCCCAGATCTTCTCGGATACGCAGTAAACCAGCTTCAGGACGCAAAGGTTTTTCCAATGCTTCCCACTGCACCCCGCCCACAGCTCCCAGCAATACTGCATCTGATGAATGTACTAAGCTTTGGGTGGATTTTGGATACGGATCTTTTTCGGCATCATAAGCCGCGCCACCAATCGTGGCTTCTTGCCATGTCGCATTGAGTGCAAATTTTTTATTCAAAACATCAAGCACTTTTAATGCTTCGTTGACAATTTCAGGACCAATTCCATCACCTGGTAATACTGCAATTTTCACAGTCATTCTTTACCCCTTTGTTTGGCACTATCGGTATCCATGGCAGACTTTACAGCAGCCAAAAAATCATCAATATCTTTAAATTCACGATACACTGATGCAAAACGAACGTATGCCACAGCGTCTAATTTCTGCAGCTGTTGCATGACATAGTCACCCACTTGGCTTGCCGTGATTTCAGATTCACCCAGGCCTTGAACGGCGCACAAAATGGCATTCAATGAGGCAGAAAGCGCTTCAGTCGATACGGGGCGTTTTTCCAAGGCCTTCTGCATACCGTGTCGAATCTTTTCAATGTCAAAGCTTTGTCGCGCACCGTCTTTTTTAACCAGCATGGGCAGGCGAAGCTCCGCGCGCTCATAGCTTGAAAAACGTTTATTACAGACATCGCATTCACGGCGGCGACGTACAGCAGCCCCTTCCTCGACCACGCGCGAATCAATGACGTGCGTGTCCACATTGGCGCAAAATGGGCAGTGCAAAAATCAGCTCGCGTAAATGGGGAAACGATCAGTTAATGTGCGGACTTCTGCACCAATCGTTTGTTGCAGCATAATATCCTCAGGTGACTTCAGGACGCGTAAAATCATATCAGCAATCTCTTTGGCTTCTGGCTCTTTCATGCCACGTGCTGTGATGACAGATGTGCCAATGCGGATGCCTGATGTTACAAATGGTGATTCTGGGTCAAACGGGATGGTGTTTTTATTGGTCGTAATACCCGCAGCTTCCAAGGCGTGTTCGGCAACTTTACCAGTCATGCTCAGAGGGCGGAGATCGAGACGAAACATATGGCAATCGGTTCCACCAGAGACCACTTGAAAGCCGCCCGCTGTTAGTGTATCGGCCAAGGTACGCGCATTTTTTACTACCTGCGCCTGATCTTCTTTAAACTGCTCTTGCAGCGCCTCACCAAAGGCCACTGCTTTTGCTGCGATCACGTGCATCAATGGGCCTCCTTGAATGCCAGGGAAGATACGAGCGTTTAGTTTCTTCGCCAAATCATCATCATCGGTTAAAATCATGCCGCCGCGTGGCCCACGCAGTGTTTTATGTGTGGTGGTCGTGATCACATGGGCGTGACCGACTGGGCTTGGATACACGCCTGCTGCAATTAAACCAGCATAGTGTGCCATATCTACAAACAGGACTGCACCGACAGAGTCGGCAATTTCACGCATGCGCTTAAAATCAATGTCACGCTCATAGGCCGATGCGCCACCAATAATCATTTTCGGTTGATGCTCTTCTGCCAAGGCTTGCATGACATCATAATCAATCAATTGATCAGACTCACGCACACCATAAGCCACCACATTGTATAAGAGCCCGGAGAAATTTACAGGGCAACCATGGGTTAAATGCCCACCATGGGATAAGTCCATCCCCATAACAGTATCACCAGGATTCATCACCGCCATATACACAGCCATATTGGCTTGAGAGCCTGAGTGAGGCTGAACGTTGGCGTGCTTTACACCAAATATTTCTTTGGCACGCGCTTGGGCAAGGGATTCCACCTTATCCACATACTCGCAACCACCATAATAACGACGGCCAGGATAACCTTCGGCATATTTATTGGTCATAACAGAGCCTTGTGCCTGCATGACAGCTTTGGATACAATATTCTCACTGGCAATCAGTTCGAGTGTATGTTGCTGGCGCCCCAGCTCTTCAGCAATGGCAGTAACCACCGCGTCATCATTTAAATCAGCCTGAAAGAAATCACTACGATCTGTCATATATTACTCCAAAACTATAAAATAAAAACAAAACGAGGGCTCACAAAGGAGCCCTCGTTTTATAAAAATGCTGTAGAGCTACGCCCAAAAAAGACAAGTGTAAGCCGATGAATTATTTCTTTACGATGCCTTAGTAACGACGCTCGCGAATACGGGCAGCCTTACCGCGCAATTCACGTAGATAGTACAATTTCGCACGACGAACCTGACCGCGACGTTTGACATCAATACTTTCAAGCATTGGGGAGTGCAATGGAAAAATACGTTCAACACCAATACCATTGGAAATTTTACGTACTGTAAAGCTGCTTGAAATGCCTTTGTTGTGGCGGGCAATCACGACCCCTTCATAGGCTTGTAAACGCTCACGCTTTTCAGTACCCTTCTTGCTATCTTTAAAATCTACAACACGCACATTCACGCGGACAGTATCGCCCTCACGGAATGCCGGAATATCATCACGCAACTGATCCTTGGTTACATCATCCAATGCACGCATTTCATGCCTCCAAACTAACGGGTGTAGGTATTTCTACCCCGCGCAGTAAGAACAATTTATGGAGTGGGCAATACCATCTCCTTATTTGTTCCAATAATTCTTGATTATATTAAATCATTCCAAGTCGATCTAGATAAATCGCCAAAGCAGCCCTGACCGAAAGGTGGCGCACCTTACCCATCCCAACTATCGGTGACAACCATCTATTTTCGGTGCTGCTCACGTTCGATAATTTTTTCATATCCAATCCGCATCCTGTACCGAAAACAATCAGGTGATTGCCAGTTGTTTTGGGTAGTTCACTTGGTTCAATTACTTTACCATCACCAGGCTGTGCTGAGGTCATCCAGAGCTGATAATCACCTGCTTGTTGCGCCTCTTGCAGAGAATGAACCACGCAAATCGACTGTAACACTTTTTTTCGCCCTGTATTTCGCACACCACCTTCACCTGTTTGCCAGTAAGCAGTTAAATCATGCACCATGGCCTGCATACCTTTGGCAGGGTGTATCAAATACACTTTTTCAATGCCATAAAAGGCACAGCTTCGTGCAAAGTCATGCACATCCATGGGTGTGATAGAAGTGGTGCTGCTCTCACCCAGACGATTGAGTACAGGGTGATGCACCAATGCTACGGCAATGGTATTGGCTTTCATTGAACGATTCGCTGAAATATCAAAAGTTTATTGCGCTTTGCGCGCACCACAGTTTTGCCGCTTGTGAGGATTTTCCGAAAGCTTTTGGCATTAGCATGTTACAATATGCAGCATGCAATCGCGCCTATTTGGAATTGATACGTTTAAAGCTATGTACCCAAACAAGTGTGCTTTCATCCCACTCCATGCCCTTGTGCATACTTAGAATAAGTGCTTTGTACATAGCTAAATTTGGATATCCTTCAGCCTGAGCTGAGCTGTCATTCATATCACCAAGCGTTTCGCGTAGCAGTGATGTCACTTCAAAGGGGATGCCATCAAGTTCAAACTCCTCACCAGGATAGGCATACACCCCATCACGGCGTTGTTGCGTTTTTTTTCCTGCAATAGCTGCTTCTTTCAGCTTTGGGTGACGCACTAAATTTTCAATTTCACATGTTTTATCTGGGTATTGATTCATATCCCCAACTATTGTCGATAGCAATATGGAAAGTCTAGGTTTATTTTGGAACAGGCACCAAAAAGGGAAGCGTCCCCTTTTATTAAAATATATCTCAGAAAAAGCAATGAAAATAGTAACGCATGCCAAACTTAGCGCACCTACAGATCAAGCTGGTCTACTGCTCTGGTTCACCCGTATATTGCGTGATGTTGATCAAAGCCAGCGCTTCGCTATTGAAATGCAGCATGGCTTGCTTACACGCGCAGCAGTTATTGTCGAATTTGAAAATGTCGGCAACAACTTTGATACGCAACGCACATTTGAACTGGTTCGTAGAGAAGTGGTAGAAGCATATGGTCAACCTGATCGCTTTTTCAATCAAGGAAATTTCGGTGCAAACCTTGGCGTGGATTTGGCAGCGAATAAATTTATTCGGGTGATGGAATGGAAGCGTGATGGTGGCACGCTACGCTTTGGTATTCCGCGCAGGCTGGATGGAAAAGTGCGTATGGAATTGCAGTTCGGCAGGAACTTCCCTGCTCTGAAAGATACGCTGTGGAGTTTGGAGCAGGTGTTATGAGCAGGCGTCAGGAAAAAGAGTCAGGCGGCCAGCGGGTGCACTTCATGCGCCAGCTTGTCGGCCAGCGCAAGTTCCGCAGCTTCGAGATCATAGGCGGTCTGAAGTCCGGCCCAGAACTCCGGCGACAGACCGAAGTAGCGGCCAAGGCGCAGGGCGGTTTCGGCAGTAATCGCCTGTTTGCCGCGCACAATTTTGCTGGCTGTCATTTGGCTGATGCCGGAATCCTTGGCCAGCCGGTACTGGCTGATGCCCATGGGTTTAAGAAAATCATCCCGCAGAATTTCTCCGGGGTGAATGTTGCCGATTCTTTCGCCTGTGGTGATCTCGGAAAAATCAATATTCCCCCTGTTCAACGATTCGCGAGTGATGGTGTTCATAAGTTTCTCCTAATGATAATCAGTAATTTCAACATCAAAAGCATCTCCATCGCGCCATACAAAACAGATACGCCACTGCCTGTTAATGCGGATGCTGTGTTCCCCCGCCCGGTCATTTTTCAAAGCTTCAAGTCTGTTGGCATGCGCAAATCATCCAGCGACCCGGCATGATCAATTTGCCGCAACTTCGACCGAGCGCGGCGCTGAATATCGTGCGGTGCGCTACGAATAAACAGACCGGAAAATATGGCCGCCGCAGCTTTCCCTTTGAAACTTTTAATCACAAAACCAACCCTAGCCTATCAAGATACTATCATCAAGGCATAGTATCGTGGCGCAACGTAGCGAAATGGAAACGCGATGGTGGCACGCTACGCTTTGGTATTCCGCGCAGGCTGGATGGAAAAGTGCGTATGGAATTACAATTCGGCAGAAACTTCCCTGCTCTGAAAGATACGCTGTGGAGTTTGGAGCAGGTGCGATGAAGAGAGCCAAACTTGCGGACAGTGGAATTCAGCTCGATTAAGCATGGAGGTTATACCTTTCAGTTATTATGGTGGTAGGTAATAGCCGCCTAATAATCCATCCCAAGCTTCAAACCATTGCCCTGGTTCACGTGCCCTCTAATTTGACGGAATCTGACTTGACTTGTATGTACTTAGTTTTGAAACAGCCATACTTTAGCAAAAAAAGATTAAAGTGCTCAGAAGCAGACACAATAGAGAGTTGATGTGTGTGTTTGAATGCTTATCGTTTGCGTTAAGATATCTCATAGTTAGTATGCACATATACTAAATATATTTGGAGGTATGTGATGGCGCAGATCCATTGTTATGTTCCCGATGACGTTGCAGTTCAAGTCAGTAAAAAAGCAGCAGATTGTCATCTGTCAGTATCAAAGTACCTTGCCAGACTGGTGAAAAAAGATATTACATCCGGCTGGCCCGATGGCTACTTTGAGCAGGTTTTTGGCCAATGGGAAGGCGCGCCCCTGCAGAGGCAGCAACAGGGTGATTTTGAAAAGCGTGAGGAGCTGAAGTAATGTATTTGTTGGATAGTAATGTCTGTATCCGACTGCTTAACAGAGGGCACTCAGGCATTGAACAGCAATTCCGGAATCATAATCCGACTGATATCGTTCTTTGCAGTGTTGTTCGGGCGGAGTTACTTTTTGGTGCCAGACATAGCCAACGAGTCGAAGCTAATATTCAACGGCTGGAACGCTTCTTTATGCCGCTTGGTAGCCTTCCATTTGATGATCGTTGTGCAGAAAAATACGCTGTAATTCGTCATGACCTATCATTGCGTGGTCAGTTGATTGGTCCCAATGACCTGCTGATTGCTGCCATAGCAGTGGCACATGATGCGGTACTCGTTACGCATAACCAAAAAGAGTTTGGCCGAGTTTTTGGCTTACGCATGGAAGACTGGGAAGCGGAATAGTCTGATCCAGAGTGAAGGAGATTGCTCTTTTAAATGATTATGTTCCCTGTCATAAGGAAGTCAAACACTATATTTCTCGTAACTATTCAGCATGTTTATAAGGTATCCTGCTAACCCATGAAAACCGTCATTCCTGCTTCGACAAGCTCAGCAACTCAACTGTATTGGGAATCCATTATAAAACAGGCGTGTTTATCATGGATCCTCAATACAAGCACTTGAGGATGACGAAATAAATGCATATTTGAGTAGGCTGCGGGATAAATCATAGGTAAGTTGCGCTGCTACTGCTTATTTTTTAATTATGCTGAATAGTTACTATTTTTCATTAAAACACTCCCTATTGGGCAAGCAAAATCGACACCGTTTTTTGATATTTTTTTATCTTAGCGGCAGCTATTTTGTACGCCAATGATTTGTCAGTCTTGAATCCGGTTTTCCGGAGTGTTCGCCTTTACCAATAACAGGGGGGAAAGTGATCTGCGCATGACAAAGGTACAGCAGGAAACATCAGTGTTTTCGTTCAACGGAAGGACGCAGACCTTCTGTAGAGTGCGCGGATATTTGTTCACTTGTCAGCGTAGAGGTATCTCAGCATCAGAAGCATTAACGTTACTTTTTCATGGTAAGTTTCCCGATTTCGTCAGTTAAAATGGGAAAGCAGCTGAATAGTTACTTGCGACACGAAGTCGCGTAGATATTTGTTATGATTAGGTTACTTCGATGAAAGAAACCTATTACATAACCCGGTATTCTGCTACCGGTATCCAGCAAGGCCATGCGCTGAGGAGTATTGCTCCGATGGGTGTGAAGCGTCTTGTAATGAAGCCTGAAGAAGAAATTCTTGGAGAGTGAACCGTGAGGAACGTTCAATTCTGCCAGCATAAAGGCGGTAGGGATCTAGCCCTGCCCTTTAGGCTCAAATAAAACGGAACAGGAGAATATCTATCCTTTAGCCTTCGCGCATGCAGATGCAAAACAATACAAAACAGAAATTATCGGAAGCAGATTCCATCCGAATTGTTCGCCATATGATATATGATAACCCCAGCTCAAATCGAACCGAAATATCACGGCTTGTATGCGAGCACTTTGATTTTCATAACGCAAAAGACAAACCCCAACAGTCGGGTTGTCTAAAAGCATTGCGCGAACTTGAAAATCCAGAGCATTTTATATTACCAGCCCTCTGTTCTATTTCACAGCATAAGGCAGCTCCCAAACGGCTGGACCAGGCCGTTCCATTCCCTATTGACGTGCCCTTAAAAGCTGGGAACATCATTGGATTAAAGCTGGTTCAGGTAAGCAGTCTAGAGCAAATAGCTATCTGGAATAACTCATGATACGCGAGCACCCACGAAAAACGACCACGATGGCCAGTGCGCAGCTTCGTTACCTGATTCATTCAGAGCATGGGTGGTTGGGCGGTTTTGGTTTTTCTGCATCGGCATTGAGGCTTCGTGATCGGGAAGCGTGGATAGGCTGGAGCGATGACGCACGAAAAAAACAACTACATCGAATCATCAACTTAAGCCGATTCCTCATTCGCCCCTCGGTTCAATGCCGTAATTTAGCTTCGCATTGCATGTGCTTGGTGTTGCGCCGAATTGTTGATGATTTTGAGGCTGTTTACCACTATCGGCCTTGGCTGGTGGAAAGTTTTGTAGATACGGAACGACATACAGGCGTGGTCTACGAAGCATCCAACTGGATTAAAGTCGGGCAAACTCAAGGGCGAGGGCGAAACGGTGCTTCAAGCAA
>JAUZQT010000064.1 GCA_030950825.1 Mariprofundaceae bacterium
ATAGCGCCAGCACGGTTCTGTGAGGGGCTTGAATACAATGATTGCAAAGCAAGTATAGTGTGACACCAGCGGGGAACTGTCTGGAAAATAGAAAAACAAATACCTGCTTACACAATCAGAGGTTCGGTCTACTCGACAATCGTTGTGATGATTGCACCCGCCTGCACAATTGACGCACAGGCAGGTGACAAGTATTTGTGAATAATGGGGTTAGCTTACGCCAATCCCTTCACGCCATGCTAGTACCAAACGAAACTCCTCATTGCTCAAATCGACCGTTAAATCACTTTTAATTTCACTCAAAGATGCGTATGGATCCGCATCATCCAATTCAGCCATAACCTGATCAAAATCAAGGATTATTTTCGATACATCCACTTGCATTGCAGCACGTACCAATGCAATAAAGTGATTAATGACTGTTTTCTCGGCGATGCCTTGCTGAGCAGCAATATCTTCAATACTGACACCTTTTTTATACAAATTCCAAGTATGGCTTTGTCCATCTGTTGGTACTGGACCCTTGGCCAGAAGCTTGGGAAAACTATTGGTGTTACTCATTTTTCCACTAGCCCGCGCTGTTGCGTGGCTTTTCAATACTGCGATAATTGCTTCGCCGTATGAATCCAGTTTGTGCTGTCCCATGCCGCTCACTTTACGCAGTTGCCCAATATCAATTTCGCCAGAAAACTGACTGATTTCTGTTAGACTGACATCACTCAAAATAACATGATTGGCAACATCTTCGGCATCTGCTAATTCCACGCGCAGTGCAAGTAATTTCTTAAACAATGCTTCATCTCTACCTTGAGAAAAGCGCTTTAGTTTGCGTTTAATGCCTGGCTGATAGCGTGCCAGAGTGGCATCTCCACCTTTTAATAGAAGCTCTGCCTTTTTTGTAACCACCAAAGCAGCACGGCGAGAAACATCCTGTTGAAAATACCCTTGATGCACCAGCTGCCTTAAAATGGAAGTCCATTCATCACCATTAATATCCGCGCCATTGCCATGCGTTTTTAGTTTATGATGTTTGTTGGCAATAATGCGGGCATTTTGAGAGCCGCGTAATACATCAATAATATAACCAACACCAAAGTCACCTTTGGTTTCTTTGACGCAACGAATAGCAAGCTGTGCCAACTCTGTGCCATCGTAGGTTTCTGGCGGATCAAGGCAGACATCACAGTTGCCACAATCATGATCCACAGTTTCGCTGAAATAACCAAGTAATACACGCCTGCGGCAAGTAAGTGCCTCAGAAAGTGCCACCATGCTGTTCAATTTGTGTACTTCCACACGGCGTTGTTCAATATTTTCCACATTCTCAATCAGCCGGCGCACTAAGTTTACATCGCCAGAACCATACAGCATCAAGGCTTCTGATTCTTGCCCATCACGACCAGCACGCCCAGTTTCTTGGTAATATGACTCAATGGATTTGGGTAGGTCATGGTGAATGACGAAACGTACGTTGGGTTTATCTACGCCCATACCAAAGGCAATGGTTGCTACAATTACCTTTACCCGATCACGTAAAAAATCATCTTGTACCTTCTCACGAGAGCGTCCTGGCATGCCTGCATGGTAAGCAGCTGCACGAATACCGTGACGTTGAAGATTTACAGCCATGTCCTCCACACGTTTGCGTGATAAACAGTAAATAATACCGCAACAATCTTTCCAATCTTCTAAGAATTGTAGAACTTGCGTGAGAGGCTGACGCTTTTCGACAACCAAATAACGAATATTTGGGCGATCAAAGCTGGAAACAAATCGTTTCGCCTTTTGCAGGCTTAAGCGCTCTGCAATATCTTCACGGGTATGATCATCAGCTGTTGCGGTGAGTGCAATCATGGGAACGCCAGGGAAGATATCGCGCAATTCGCCTAGGCGCACATATTCAGGACGGAAATCGTGCCCCCATTGTGATACGCAATGAGCCTCATCGACTGCGAACATTGCTATTTTCACTTTCTCCATGCGTTTTTGAAAAGTTTTAGTCAGTAGTCTTTCAGGTGCAACATACAACAAATCCAATCTGCCCGATTCAAAGCGATCTAATACATCCTTGGCTTCTGCTGCTTTTAGTGATGAGTTGTAATATGCGGCTTGAACACCACAACGGGTTAGTGCATCAACCTGATCTTTCATTAATGAAATGAGTGGTGAAACAACAATGCCTGTGCCTTCGCGCATAATCGATGGTATTTGGTAACATAATGATTTACCACCACCTGTTGGCATTAATACAAATGCATCCTTTCCATCAAGCAAGGAGCAAATAATGTCTTCCTGCATCGCGCGGAATTCATCATAACCAAAGATGTTTTTTAATACTTTTCGAGCTTGTTCTTTTACTTTTTTAGTTGCCATCTCTTTATGACAACATATTACAGCAACGATAGCAATATATATTTAAAGGTAACTATTCAGCAGGCTCACAAGGTGCTCAATGTAGCTCTAAAAAAAACATCATCTCAAGTGCCTATCTGCGTGCGTGAACGCACGCCGACGGCAGTGTTTGTGTAAGGCTGGCTAGGTGCCAATGCATCTCCTAGGAGGCTATCCGAGAATAGAAAGACCTACTGCGAACCCCCCCCCATTTCGGCCATGATTTCCGTCTATTTTCGTTAAATAGACCCTGCTATTCGTCTCAAACATCCGAAAATCATGACTCCAAATGGAATTTCCTCGCTACGGTATCTATTCTCGGACAGCCTCCTAGGGGTTTTAATCATCCCCTCCAAGTACACCAAACAAGTATAGAAGATTCTGAAACAATAGGAATACGTCCAAATACAATGTCAGCGCTGCTGAAATATATTCATTGCTTGGATAGTCGCGCAAGATACTTGCTGTGTCGTAAAGAATAAATGCAGAGAACAACAACACACTCATACCACTGATTGCCAGCTGCAGTGTTCCAGATTCAAAGAAGAAGTAATTGGATAGTCCAAGTACAATCATGCCAATCAGCCCTGTCCATATGAACCCTTTAAGAAATGAAAAATCCTTGCGTGAAATAAAAACATAAGCGGTTAAAGCCACAAAAGATACTGCTGTCGTTAAAAATGCCTGAGTAACCAACATTTCAGATTTCGCAGCAACAATGCCAACAAGCGGTGAGATCGCCAAGCCAGTAATCGCCCCGAAACCCAATAATGCAGCGAAGTTAAGCCCAGAGATATGACGAACAGCTTGAACGCCAAAGATACCACCTACCATAATGCCCAGCATGATCCAAGGATGCTCTTGTGGAAAGCTAGCGCCCATCGAGAAGTAGGCACCAGCACTTCCCGCTGCAATACATAGGGCAAGCATGCCATAAGTTTTACCTAAAAAATCAATGCGCTCATCAGCCAAATTGGCAGACGAAGCCGTTATGTGTGCTGTGTTCATAAGCTTGAACTCCTTGATATTAAATATTCAACGTTGATTCCCAATTTGTAACAGGGTTAACCATACAGTTTGAGGCTGTAATGTGTATGGAATAATCGATAACGTCAACTCTTTCCTTAGGCATCGTTAAACCAATGACTTATTTATTTACGATGCCTTAGAGCTGCGGAAAAGGCTCCTTACACATGACATGTGGAGAGCCTTTTGAGGTAAAAAGTCAGTTTAATTCTTCGATTTATCCACGATTTTATTGATCCAAGGCATCATCGCACGAAGCTTCTCACCTGTTTGCTCAATCGGATGCTCAGCATTGTTGCGGCGTGCAGCGGTCATTGAAGCGTAGTTGGTTTGACCTTCAAGAATGAACTGCTTGGCATACTCACCCGATTGAATATTTGCCAAGGCTTCTTTCATCGCTCTACGTGATTCTTCATTGATGACTTTAGGGCCTGTCACATATTCGCCATATTCAGCATTGTTGGAGATGGAGTAGTTCATGTTGGCAATACCGCCCTCATACATCAAATCAACAATCAATTTCAACTCGTGTAAGCATTCAAAGTATGCCATTTCAGGTGCATAACCTGCTTCAGTTAATGTTTCAAAACCAGCTTTTACCAGCTCCACTGCGCCACCACAAAGTACCGCTTGCTCACCAAATAAATCAGTTTCTGTTTCATCTTTGAATGTGGTTTCGATAATACCTGTGCGACCACCACCGATGGCAGATGCGTAAGACAAGCAAATAGCTTTGGCATCACCTGTTGCATCCTGATGAATGGCGATCAAATCAGGGATACCACCACCTTTTACAAATTCAGTGCGAACAGTGTGGCCTGGTGCTTTGGGTGCAATCATTACCACGTTCAAATCAGTGCGCGCTGTTACTTGATTGTAGTGAACAGCAAACCCGTGAGCGAATGCTAATGTTGCGCCTTGTTTGATGTTTGGCTCAATTTCTTCTTTATACAATATTGATTGAAATTCATCAGGGGTAAGGATCATCACCACATCGGCACTGGCAACAGCATCAGCAACATTGCTCACTTTTAAGCCGTGGGCTTCTGCTTTTGCAACCGAAGAAGAGTTTTCGCGAAGACCAACAACAACGTCAACACCAGAATCGTTTAGGTTGGTTGCGTGTGCATGCCCTTGTGAACCATAACCAATGATAGCAACTTTTTTACTTTTGATGATGGATAAATCCGCATCTTTATCATAATAGACGTTTAAAGCCATGATGATGTCTCCTTAAAAACTGTTAAATATAATACAAAAAGCAGGCGCAGGATAACGCTTGCATAGTTTTTTGCACCTTATCTTATCAAAACAGGCAGGGCAATCACCCTGATAGGAGAAAAGCTATGGTTGGACACGAGTAAGTATAACGCTATAGTTAACAACCTTGTTTTGTTTCAAAAAAATTCATAAATCATTTGTGGCATGGCTATTTTTGTTTTTAAAATATCCAAGGGAGCTAATAATCGTATGCAGAGGCTAATTATGGCGAAGAAAAACTATTTTCTTAGGGTTGGGTTTGTTAAATCTAGAATCTCCACAGAACTAGATTCAACCAACCAACCAACCAACCAACCCTTCTGGGTTTAATGAACGATGCAAGCGTAAACTTGCTTCCTATCTAAAAAGCACTTCTGCATATCTTACATTTTTTGCCATAGTTGCTGGTATTTCTCTAAGCAGCTGCGGTGGATCATCTTCACCCACGCCCATACAAGCTCCCGTTTCCTATCACTTTTCCATTCCTGCGAAAAATGGAAATCCAGGTGTTGTCACCAGTTATGCGGTGGCAAACGACTTGTACGGTAGCCCAACCATTCTTCCCTATCTGAACAACACAACAGGATTGCAGGATATTATTTCAGTCACGCGATCACCTGGAAATCAGAGTTTAATTTATTGGCAGAATGATGGGCTTGGCGGTTATGTTTCGAGCATTCTTGCAAGCAATGTTTTTAATCAAGCATGGAGCATCATGGGTGCAAATATTAATAACGATAATATTCTCGATGTTATTGTTCAGGATAGTACGGCGATTCACTTTATTAAAATGAACGCCAATCACACAGCGCCGATTATAAGCACATGGAATGTTGGGATTATTACAACTGGCTTTACAGCTCCCAACTTTGCTTTGCCTGTCGATGTAAACAACGACGGTTCTATTGATCTTGTTTCTGTGGAACAAAAGCATGTACCTGCTTCTGTTACTGTTGTTCCTACAGCGAGCGGAATAAGCGGCTATACGGTTCGTATTCGATTATATTTGAATGATGGTGTAGGTAACTTTATGGCGCAGCCCTTGATTACCTGTTCTGAACGAAACGGCACGCCCACCATACAATATAGTAATTCAAGCACAAAAACGGCATTTCATATAGGGTTGCCCGAAATTAATTTTCAGCGAGGTGATATGATGGCTTATAGTCAAGATTTACGTGAACGAGTGATTGCTTATGTTGAGAAAGGAAATACACAATTGTCCGCTTCTCAGCGTTTTTCCATAAATGAAAAAACAGTTCGAAAGTGGTTTGATTTAAAGGACGAAACTGGGTCTTTAAAGCCAAGAAAGCACCGTGGAGGTGTCCGCCCTAGAGTCACAAAGGAAGAACTTAAATTATATGTTGATGCTCATCCCAATGCGATTCTAAAAGATATGGCGGAGCATTTTAATTTTACTATTCCTGGTATTTCCTACCACCTACACAAGCATGGTTACGTTCAAAAAAAAAGAGCTTAAGATATGCAGAGCGTGATGAGTTAAAGCGTCAGATATTCCTTGATGAGTTAAAAACTATACCCAAAGAAAACATTGTTTACATTGATGAATCAGGTATTTCACATCAAATGATTAACGAATATTGCTGGACGCAAAAAGGCTCTGAGGTTATTGGCGAAAGAGAGGGGGGTAAACGTGGTAGAACAAGCGTTATTGCCTCTTTAAATGGCGAGAATATAAATGCTCCGATGGTTTACTCGGGCACAATGAATGGTCCGCTGTTTTTGTGCTGGCTGAAAAAGGTTCTTGTTGCTTCATTAAAAAAAGGACAAGTGGTGGTCATGGATAATGCAGCAATCCATAAAGTGAAGCAGGTGCGAGAGATTATTGAAGGGGCAGGTTGTTCACTGCTTTATTTGCCTCCATATTCCCCAGACTTTAACCCTATCGAAAATTATTGGGCTGTCATGAAGTCGCATATTAGGAAAATACGCGATCAATTTAAGGATATTAATGATGCTATTATTGAAACTTTAAAAAATACAAAATGCCACTTCAATTCTTAAACTACTATA
>JAUZQT010000065.1 GCA_030950825.1 Mariprofundaceae bacterium
CTAGTAAACAATTCCTTATCGCGCCCAATCATATCCAACAAGTGATTCATCAGTTCGCCAGCCCTTTCACAAAATATCAAGCATTAACTGCTTCAAAATATTTAAAATACCTTTTCACAAACTACAGGGAGCTTTGAAAAACTGTCTCGAAGAATAGTAAGCAGTGCGTTAAAAACTCTAGCGCTACAATCAACCTTCTCCAAACAAATCTCCCATGTATACTTTTTCTTCAACATCCATCATTTCATCCGACAGACGGTCGCAACGATTACATTCAACATAGATTTAAATACACTTAAATATTTTATTATTTGTTAAGTGAAAAAATGTATTTTCTTTCAACACAGGTTCGTACACAAGCACTTCAATGCCCTTGGCTTTAATACGCTTCATCACACCCTGAACGGATGAATCCCTAAGATTGTCCGAGCTACTCTTCATAATCAACCTGTAAATACCAACAATTTTTGGGTTCTTCCTAACCTAAACAATTCATGAATCGTTGTGATGATTGCGCAGAACCTTTATTTGCAACGATTTTTTTGTCGGGAGTGCCGTACCAATGGATACGGTCGACTGGCAAAGAATTCGTTCCAGATAAAGGGGCAAACAAGGGCACGACAGTATTAGTGAATTATTCAGGCTAATAATGGTGTCGGCAGGCGGCCAAGTTAATTGTCGCTGGACAGCCCATTTCTACTGGTGTAAAAACTCGCCCTTTGCGTTGCTGAATCAGTGGCATAGCTCTGCTATGTTCTAGCCTGAATAATTACCATGAAACTTAGGGGAAATATATATGACTGCTGCGAATGAAAAACATCACAATCAACAATCTGAAAAAGTAGGGGTGTTGCTGAGTAATTTGGGAACCCCTGACGAGGCAACAGCCAGTGCAGTAAAACGTTATTTGAAAGAGTTTCTCTGGGATCCCCGTGTGGTTGAGCAACCACGCTGGTTGTGGTGGTTGCTACTTCATGGTGTAATCTTAAATATTCGCCCCAAGAAATCGGCTGCGGCTTATCAAACAGTGTGGACCGAAAAAGGCTCTCCTTTGATGGCCATTAGCCGAGATCAGGAAAATGCTATTCGAGTTGCTCTGCATGAGCGGTTTGGTGATAATATTGTTGTGGAACTGGCGATGCGTTATGGTAACCCTTCGATTCAGTCAGCCTTAGAATCATTGCAATTCCAAGGCTGTAAGAAACTTCTTATTTTCCCTTTGTACCCTCAATATTCAGCAACCACCACTGCTTCGACCTTTGATGCTGTGGCGGATGTCTTAAAAACGTGGCGACGTGTGCCTGCCTTGAGAATGATTGATGGTTACCATGATGATGATGCCTATATTCAGGCGTTGGCAGATAGTGTACGTGCACACAGGCAGAAACATGGGAAAGCGGAACGCCTATTATTATCATTCCATGGCATTCCACAGCGCTATTTTAAGGCTGGCGACCCTTACCCCTGTTTGTGTTGGAAGACTGGTCGTTTGTTGCGTGAGGCGCTGGGCTTAAATGAAGAGAATTATAAGGTCAGTTTTCAATCACGTTTTGGCAGAGAAGCATGGGTTGAGCCTTATACCGACGCTACATTAAAAGCATGGGGGGAAGCAGGCGTGGCTGATGTGGATGTTATTTGCCCTGGATTTTCAGCGGATTGCCTTGAAACTTTGGAGGAAATTCGTGTGGAAAATGCGGCTATATTGGCGCACTCTGGGGGTGGAACCCTGCGTTATATTGCTGCGCTCAATGCCGAAGATAATCATATTTCCTGTTTGTCAAAATTGATTGCGCGGAATTTACAAGGCTGGCTCTGATTGATCACTTGAGCCTGCAATGATGTTGACTTGGCTCTCTTGTACCAGCTTATCCATCCAAGCATCCAATACCTGTTGCCGTAAAATTTGCAGGATTTCTTCTTTGGATTCAGCCAATGTTTGCTTGTAAGCAGGGCGTTTCCCCAGCAGCTCAATAATATGCCAACCATATTGTGTTTTGACAGCTGGACTGATATCGCCTTCATTTTTCAGAGCAAAAGCAGCCTTTTCAAAAGCTGGCACCATAATACCATGTGGAAACCAATTTAGATCACCGCCACGCGATTTATTGCTGTCATCAATGGATAAACTGATTGCCAGGGTAGCGAAATCTTCTTGCTGGTCTTTAAGTTGTTGAATAATCTCTAAAGCGTCACTTTTTTGCCGTACTAGAATATGGCGGGCATGAATTTGTTCAGGAATAGTGAAAGAGCTTATATGTTGATCATAATACTGCTGAATGGCCTCTGCATCAGGCGTGGGAATCTGCACAAGTTCCCAATCACGCAAGGCTCCAATCATGATAGAGTCTCGGCTACGTTGAATTTCCCTGTGAATCAACGGATCTTGATCCAAGCCTAAGAGAAAAGCTTGCTGGCTGAGCGCTGTGCGGCGAATAAGAGTATCCAAAACTTTTTTCTGTGCTAGATTATTTTGACTCAAATATTGGAAGTTATCGGGTAAACCTCTCAATTCAGCATCCACATCTTCTTTGTAAATGATTTGTTCGCCAACCTGTGCGACAGGTGTTTGGCGAATATTTGTGCTGACAGGCGCGCCGCTCTCTTCTTGGCAAGCGCTTAACCATACACACAGCAAAGATAGATAAGTGATTTTGAGTTTCATGGCGGTTAGCTTAGCGAGCCTATATTTTTG
>JAUZQT010000066.1 GCA_030950825.1 Mariprofundaceae bacterium
GAGGCAAGCGGGGTTGTTGCAGCTGGGATAAGTTCGAGCTGCTGTTACAACGGTTTCCGCTACCAACACCACGCATTATGGTTAGTCTGTTCTAATGATTCGTAATGCACTATTGAGGAGCCGTGTGCGTAAATAGCGCCATCACGGTTCTGTGAGGGGCTTGGATACAATGATTGCAAAGCAAGTATAGCGTGACACCAGCGGGGAAACGTCTGGAAAATAGAAAAACAAATACCTGCTTACACAATCAGAGGTTCGGTCTACTCGACAATCGTTGTGATGATTGCGAAGAACCTTTATTTGTAACGTTTTTTTTGTCGGGAGTGCCGTACCAGTGGATACGGTCGACTGGTAAAGAATTCGTTGCGGATAAAGGGGCAAGCAAGGGCACGACAGTATTTGTAAATTATTCAGGATAGGAGATCGTTCCATGATATTGCTTCCTGCGTTGTATTTCATATTGGCTTTGATGTGCTGTTGCTGTGTCTATTATTTTTTACAGGCAAAAAAATACAAACAGCAAGCATGGAATATAAAAGATGAATTGCAGCAGCTGATTGATACAGCCAACACATTTATTTTTAGCGTTGATATGCAGGCAAATATTCGAGAATGGAGTAACGCTGCGGAGCAGATAAGTGGTTATAAAAAGGCATCACTGGCTGGCCATTCTTGCTTGGAAATATTCACAGGTGATGACAATGCACGGACACTAAAAAAAACATTCAAAAACACACAAGAAGGCCAAGTTCTTAACAATATTGAACTATCATTTGATTCAATAAAGGGTGATTGCGTTGATCTTTTGTTGAATACTTCCCCGAGCCGTGATGCTAATGGTGTCATTATCGGCATGATTGCAGTAGGCCAAGATATTACAGCACTAAATATTTCAAAAGCTCAAACAATTCAAGCATCCAAACTGGCCACACTTGGCGAGATGACAACCAGTGTGGCGCACGAACTGAACCAACCCTTAAATGTTATGCGCATGGCATTGGGAAACTGCCGTCGAAAATTAGAGAATGGCAACAATAATCTTGACTATTATTTATCCAAAGTTGAACGCTTGGATAGTCAAGTTGATCGAATGGCAGGCATTGTGAATCATATGCGCATGTTTGGGCGTAAGGCTTCAGAATCATTCACGCCATTGAATCTTCGTGATATTGTGGATAGTTCTTTTCAGCTAATGACAGAACAACTGCGCCTTGCTGGGATTGAAATTAAGAAGGACTTTGGTGATTCTTTTCCCTTTGTCATGGGACATCAAATTCAGCTTGAGCAAGTGTTACTGAACCTCATTGCCAATGCCAGAGATGCCATGAACAGTAAAATAATGGCCGAGCAGAAAATACTGCATGTCAACATTGCGTGCGAGAATGATCATGCCTCTATTTTGATAGAAGACAACGGTGGAGGCTTAACGGATGATCAAATAGATCGAATATTCGAACCCTTTTTTACCACCAAGGAGGCAGGGAAAGGTACAGGGCTAGGACTATCTGTGAGTTATGGCATTATCAAGGACATGGGCGGCAGCTTAAGTGTTGAAAACATAAAGAATGAAAATACCACCATTGGTGCTAAATTTATTATTTCCCTACCGATAGTAAGGCATAGAAATAAATAAGTCATCGGTTTACGATGCCTAAACGAGGCGATTCAATGAGCGACAAGATTCTTATTGTTGATGATGAGACGTTTATACGGGAAGAAGTTGTAGAGTGTCTGTGTGACTATGGTTATGACTGCGTGGAAACGGGCAATGCCTTGCAAGCCTTGGAGATACTGCGGCAGGATCAAATGATCACAATGGCACTTGTAGATATTCGTATGCCTGGCATGAGTGGCCTTGATATGATTGCCATGGCGAGAAGTGATGGAAAGGTGAACCCTGAACTGGAATATATTGTGGTGACAGGGCATGGAGAAACAAGCGAAGCCATTGAGGCCTTAAAAAAAGGTACGGTGGATTTCCTGCAAAAACCAGTGGATTCTCTGCGCCTTATTCACGCAGTGGATCGCGCCCAAGAATTAGTAAGTCAGAAGCGTGCCAAATATTTTTATGAAAAAAAACTTTGCCAAGACAGTTATGCCAAGAGCGTGGCATTTAATAAACTCTGCACATTGATTGATCATGCTTATGACCATGTTATGCATTGTTTAGCAAACGGTGAAGCATATCAAGATTCAGGAAAGGACAACGCGGTTGATCGTATTGGGGAGTATGCTGCTTTTGTTGCGGCTAAATTAGGGTGGTCACAAGAACGCCAAAATAAAATTTTATTGGCTGCGCCCTTGCATGATATTGGAAAAATAGCCACACCAAAAAACATTCTTGCCAAACCAAGTGCTTTAATTGGCAGTGAATGGAGTATTGTACAACAGCATCCAGCCATAGGTTATCGCATTCTCTCGCGCTCTCAGCAGCCTGTCATGCAAATGGCTGCCCACATTGCACTGGAGCATCATGAAACATGGATTGGTAGTGGTTACCCCATAGGCCTGAAGGGCGATGCCATATCCATGGAGGCACTCATAACATCACTGGTGGTTGTTTATGACACCCTGCGATCAGAGCGACCTTACAAACCAGCACTGGATCATGAAGAGGCGGTTGCGCGTATTTTGAATGGCGATGGTCGAACGCATCCCAGTCACTTTTCACCAGATCTTCTGATCCTTTTTAAAAAACACTCAGCATCATTCAATGCGATTTTTTTGGCCTAAATACAAAATGATAAAATCCGTCATTTTGTTATTCAAGAGTTACTATTATTTTTACTTGTATGATGAACGGCAATCCCCTAAAGTGCGCGCGTTTGATAGGAGTTCATCAATGGCAAAGCGTTGTGAAGTATGCGGAAAAGGTCCAATGAGCGGCAATAATGTGAGTCACGCCCACAATACGACTCGTCGTCGTTTTTTACCCAACCTGAAAAGTGTTCGCGCACTCATTTCTGGTCAAGTTAAAAAGGTTCGTGTTTGTACACGTTGCCTGCGCTCTGGCAAGGTTGCAAAAGCAGCTTAGACCACATTTCTTTTTTCTGAAAAAGCACCCTTTACGGGTGCTTTTTCATGTCCAATCCTCAATATATTCTAGACTCACAACTCAATACAACGGTGGGTACAATATAAAATAGCCCGCATTGTAAAAACAGTGCAAGGCAATGGATGGCAACAAGAAACCATCGTAACGATCTCTAAAGTACCCGAATATCAGCGATGGGATCAACACCGTCAGCGCCACCCACCACACATGAGAGAATAGATGTAAAGCTGTGAAAAATACACTCACCAATATATTGGCATAGCTGATTCCCCACTGTACTGGTGTAAACATCGAAAAAAAACATCGATGCTTCAACAAACAGCCTTGCAATAGCCCTCTAAATACGATTTCTTCCAGCACCGGACGAACAATAACCAGCATAAAAAACAGACTCGGCGCATCAAGCATCCATGCCAGTGAAATACCTCGTGCATCAAGCACATACAGAGCCAACCAAACAACAGGAGCAGCAAGCAATGCTAGCCCCAGTTGCTTGTCATTAAGCCACTGTGATTTATCCAAGCCCAAGCTTTCTTCTGATAACAAACATCACCGAAAACAGCACCAACATTGGCAAGGTAGGGTCAACGATATGATTCTCGCCAATACCCCTAACATCAATGCTACACCCACCTTTACCACCAGAAGCTGCCGCAACAGAAGCGGCGGGGGCAGGAATGGCGACCACAACAGGATCAACGATCACCCCATTGGGCAAACCATCAAGATCATAAGTACCGCCATCCGTTAGTTGTAAACTAACACTGCCATTGGCATTGATGCTCCAGCGGCTGCTAGGAATCAGTGTGTAAACACCTGCAAGATCCACTTTGTAAAGAACTGCATTGCTGGGAACAACCTGACTCAACGTCAATGTGGTCGTGACTGTTGCCCCAACCGTTGGTACACGCACCGTATAATTAATAAGCCCATCGATTACAGTGATACCCGCAGGTGTATTGCTTGCCACTGTCACAGCCGCGCTATCAACTGTGCCCAAAGCTGCTACCACCTGCACCGACTGTGTACGACCAGGAATGGTGATGACTGCGGTATTGTTTGGTAGCGTATAGTTCACCAGCACTGTGTATGGGTAATTATTCACCTGCCCTGCCAGGCCAGATTTTGTGGCATCAATCACCGTAACATAATAACCAGCACCTGTTGAAAGTGGAAAAGAAATTGTTTCAGCACCTGTAGCACCGACACTCGCCTGTGTGTACGCATCCACACCACCTTGTGCATAATTTTGATAATCAAATTGTGGCGGGTGCAATGGATTGACAAGCAAATCAACATTCTGCCCCGATGTCGTTGTCATAGTCACATTGCTTGCACCAGCAGGCACATCCACATGAAACACCTGAAAATCATCATAAGGCGTAGCCATCAATGTGCCGTTATACACCGAAGCTTTTTGTAAGTTACCCAAACCCATCTGATAAAAACGGCTAACAGCATAACCACCTGCTGCTGTAATATCCAAACGAAATTGATACACTTGGTGCCCCGTTGCATAGGCATCAATAGTCATTGAAAAGGGGATGTTTGAGTTCGCATAGGCATCCGTTAGCAAGTTTGGATACGTTGTGCTTGCCGTGCTTGCACGCCAGTTCGCTGAAAGTGGTGTAATGATCGCCGATATACCCGTTGCCGCGCCCCATACATTTTCGAGGCTGACATCAAAGCTTATTGTCTCGCCTGGATCAGGCCAGCCATTCGCATTGCCACTAGCGCCATCATTCCAAGTTACATCCCGAATCACTAAAACTGGCTGCGGAACAGTCAGTGCCACCGCATTGGCTGCATTGGCAATACCTGATACTGCAAAAAAACCTCGCATGGATGGCTGTGGTTTTGCCCCAGCCAGGATGCGCCCTTTCATTTCTTGAAATGTTGCAGCTGGGTTTTGGGCTTTAATCAAAGCGGCAATGCCAGCGACATAAGGCGCTGAAAATGAGGTTCCGCTGGTATAATCATAACGCAAGCCAGCAGTGTAACTATCGCCAAAGTGCAATGAGCCGTAGGGTGACATAGTGGTATAAATATCAACACCTGGCGCTGCAATATCCACCGATGTTGGGCCATAATGAGAAAATGTAGCCAACGTATCATTATAATCACTGGCCGCGACGGATAATATATTGGGATTCAATAGACCCGATGGGTAATCAGCTACAATATCATTGTTCGTATCGCTATTCCCAGCTGCAGCTATCAATAAAATACCAGCATTTTGCAATAGCTGGATTCCCCCAGACTCTGCATGAGAAAACTGAGCTCCACCCCAGCTGGCATTCACAATGTGCGCTCCATTATTGATAGCATACTGCATAGCAGCAAGCTCGGTCGCCACATCATTAGAAAATTTCAGAGGCATAATCTGAACATTCCAATTTACCCCAACCACACCAATGCCATTATTACCCATTGCACCAATGCACCCTGCAACCGCAGTACCGTGCCCTTCTTCTTGACCTACAGCCAAGCCTGTATCTGCACTCGGGTCATTATCATTTTTGCGAAAATCCCAGCCATGCACATCATCAATATAACCATTGCCATCATCATCTATGCCATTACCTGCAATTTCGCCTTTGTTTGTCCAAATATTGGCATACAAATCAGCATGATTAATATCAACTGAATCATCAATCACTGCCACAATGACATTGGCGCTGCCTGTTGTTGTATTCCATGCAGCAAACAATCCCATATCAGCGCCTGCTGTACCCACCACTACCAAGTCGGGGCTATTGATTGTTTGCCCAGTATTCTGAAATGCCCATTGCTGCCCTAATTTCGGATCATTTGGAATCACATGCGGATAACGGCGGTAATTGGGTTCGGCAAACATCACATTCGGATCTGTTTCAAGTTGTTGCACAGCCAATTCAACACTGACACCTTTCGGTAAATTCCATTGTTCGACACGAAACTTTGAAAACCGTTGTTTCATGCCAGCTCTAAGGTGACCACGCGAGATATTACGCATGCTTGTGCTTACACTGCTTTTATACTGTACCAATACCTCACCAGGCACATAATCACCCGTGGCAAAAGCCAAGTTTGCATACACCACGAGCATCACTGCCAGCAGTAG
>JAUZQT010000067.1 GCA_030950825.1 Mariprofundaceae bacterium
TCAGTGACACATGGGATGAATTCACACGTTATCGAATCAAAAAGGAACATCATCGGTTGTACCCAGACCATAAAGAAAATAATGATCTTATGGATGAGCGTAAAATCGCCTGATTATGGCGCGGGGGACGGATTACACTCAAGCAAGTATAGTGTGACACCAGCGGGGAACTGTCTGGAAAATAGAAAAACAAATACCTGCTTACACAATCAGAGGTTCGGTCTACTCGACAATACTGTCGTGCCCTTGCTTGCCCCTTTGTCTGCAACGAATACCCTGCTAGTCGACCGTATCCATTGGTACGGTACTTCCGACAAAAAAATCGTTGCAAATAAAGGTTCTTCGCAATCATCACAACGATTTATGAATTATTCAGGCTAAGTCAACCGTTTCAATACGCAAAATAGCGCCATGGGAGAGTCAGCACAGCTTGGTGAGCCAAAACGGGTGGACCGCGCCTCAATCAGTTCGAAATCATCGGCGAAAAAGCGACGTATATCTGCTTCATCGTATCGCCCAGGTGGACCCATTTCGCAGGTCTCATCCTTGTGAAAACATTTGAGCAGCAATATGCCGCCCGCAGGCAGCAGTCGGCCTACTGTATCCAGATAGGCCTGTTGGTCGTTGCTTTCTGGGAAGCAGTGGAAGACACCGCGATCGATGATCAGGTCAAACTGTTGATTCAGCGCACTGTTCAGCACATTATCGACATGGAACGTGATATCAGCCTGCTCTGCGACAGCCAGCTTTCTGGCCGATTCAATAGCCGTCCATGACACATCGCTGGCGGTAACAACAAAGCCGCGTTTGGCAAGCGACAGCGCTTGTGTGCCAGGGCCACAGCCCAAATCAAGCGCCG
Source organism: Mariprofundaceae bacterium (assembly GCA_030950825.1). GTDB lineage: Bacteria > Pseudomonadota > Zetaproteobacteria > Mariprofundales > Mariprofundaceae. The sequence continues at coordinate 860 of JAUZQT010000067.1, forward strand.
AGCCCGAGGTTAGATGCAGTGTATCCAGTGACTGTTGTATATCGTCATCCAGTTCCGCATAAAACCATGGCAATTGCTCAATAGTCGTTTCTTGATAGCGGGCTTCCCAACCAGCAGATGCAGGGGGTTGATACGTTTCGCCCCAACGACCAGCATGGACAATATCGGATAACGGTTTGCGCGTTCTAGCCGCTGTTTCCATAGGCTGAAAGTCCGCATCCAGTGATGCTGTTTGACCCGCATAACCGAGTGCCGTTACGCTCATAACATGCAGCGTTTCTGGGATACCCAAGTTGGCTTTCAAGCTGTCTGGGTCAAAGCCGCCCATTTGATGGCTCACCAGCCCCAGTGCTTCTGCCTGTAGACAGAGGCAGATGATGGATTGCCCTGTATCGTATTTGGCCCAGCGGTTCGGATTGCCATTATGGGAAAAAATTGGCTCGCTGACGGCAATAATCAGCACTGGCGCATGCTTTGCCCATAGCTGGTTTTTCGGGGTAAGCCCTTCCACGACTTGCTGCCAGGGTGCTGCATCGGTAAAGCGATCGGCAACGATATAGCTCCATGGCTCTGCACCGAAGCAGGAGGGTGCCCAGCGTGCTGCTTCCAGACAACTGGCGAGTTGTTCGCTATTTACTGGCCTGTCAGGATCAAAAGCACGCGTACTCCAGCGTTCAGCAAGCAGGCGCTCTATCGGTGCCTGTACGTTCATGCGTTGTTGGGACATGATTTCTCCTTTTTTGTTTTCGGATATTGCGGAGCAGTACTTGCTATTGACGCACGCCTTCGATGGATAAAAACAGCTCTACATTTTCAGCAAGAGGGCCAAGTTTGGGTGTGAATGGCATATGATAATCAGAAAGATACAGTGTTGTGTGGCCTTCAAAACCTCGACGGTAGCCGCCCCATGGGTCTTTTCCAGTGCCTATTTGTGTTACCGAAATTGCCACATCCTTGCTAACACCGCGCATGGTAAGCGTGCCATGAATCACGCCTTTTCCCTTGCCTTTATCCTCATAGGATGTGCTGATGAATGTGATGCTTGGGTATTTCTTCACATCAAAGAAATCAGGGCTGCGTAAATGCTTATTGCGTTCGGCATGATTGGTATCAATGCTGTCGGCCTTAATGGTAACACTTACTTTATTGCGTTCTGGATTCTTCTCGTCATAGCTGAATGTACCATCGAATGTACGAAACTCACCCAGTAACCAACTGTAACCCAAATGTTTAACCTTGAACTGAATAAAGGCGTGCTGATCTTTAATGTCAATGATGTAGTTTTCTGCCATAGCAGATGTTGTATAAGCCGTAAGCAGCAATAGAGCTGCGGCTATCTGTTTTAATTTCATGAAATACTCTCCTTTTCTTCCTTGGTTTTTCGGGATATACCCAATATACGCAGTAGTGTAATATCTTTATCAATCACATGATGTTTCAGTGCGGCAGCAGCATGTGCACCCGCTAAAGCGATGACTCCCCAAGCGATGTAAAGATGTGCAAGCCCGATGAAATCGGTGGTTTCTTTACCAAATGAAAGCAGGGCAGGAACCGTAAACCAACCAAACAGATCAATTCCAACACCCTCAGCCGTTGGGATGAGGTAACCTGTGATGGTGACGGCAAATAACAACAAATAGTGCAAACGATGAACAATTAAAGCTGTGACTTTTTCCCATGCTGCACCCATCAGGTCTGGGCGGATATTGTTGATACGCCAGCCTATGCGAAATAGAAGTGCCAATAGCAGCAACATGCCCGCAGCTTTATGGATATACGGCGCATCGTGATACCAGCTATCATAGTAGCCCAAGGTTCGCATCCATAAGCCCAGTCCGAACATGGCAAAAATAAACAATGCCATCAGCCAGTGCATGACAATAGTGACCAAACCATAGGATGAAGCCGTGTTGCGTAGTGGCATCATCTGCTTCGTAAGCCTGAATAGAGAAGGTCAATCAAGCGATCCAAATCGACACTTAGCTGGTCAAGCGGATTGTTTTGTAAATTGATAGGGTTATTGTAACGCAGTGTTGCTTGATGAATGTCATATGCGGTTTGTTCGGTATCAGAGCATTGTAGAAAGCCTTGTTCCGAGGCTTGTTGAAGGATTGTCGCAATGGCAATAATAACCTTCCTTTCATACGCCAAAAGCACATCACGATGCCGAGATTCAATCGCACTGAGCAAATCAAATAGGTGACGTGTGCCTGCAAATTGGGCATGAGCAATCTTTAACCGTGTTTGCAGAAAAGCACGCAAGGCATCCAAGCCTTCACGTTGAGCTGATGCAGCGATACCAGCATCCAGCTTTTCCTGAAGCTGCTGAGTCAGGCAGGCGATCATAATAGCATGTTTGTTTTTAAAGTGACGGTAGAGATTGCCTACACTCATCTCACAATCTGAGGCGATTTCAGCCATAGTGGTTTTACACGGCCCATAATCTGAAAAGCGTTGTTGCGCAGCCATTAATATTTGATCTCTTATATTCACCATAACCGAACTATAGAAGGAGTGAATAATGAATGCAAGCAAGCCATGTTCATTATTTACACTTAATGAAGCATGTCGGAATCGGGCTATGGTGAATTATTTAGGTTATAAGAGTCCAGCTGCATCAATAATAAGCAATAAAAATTATTGCTTTACTGCTCTTTGCGCTGCAATAACACTGGAAACAAATAACACGATGCCAGATAGCATATTGCCATAGAGCCTGCGATTAACACGCCCAATTTCACCTGCGGATAAAGGTGTGCTGTCATCAGTACCAAAAAACCACCAATAACAACCAGTGCATTAAACATTAAAGCGCGACCAGTATCCTCATTGGTATGCGCAACAATGCTGGCATGAGCCAAGCCTTGTGCTTCATAAACACGGTAGCGATAAAGATAATGAATGGCGAAATCAATTCCAATACCAAGTGCCATTGCACCAGTAATCGCGGTGCCAATTTCCAGCGGCAGCTTAAGCAAGCCCATCACGCCATAAATCACCGCAATCGCCATCGACACGGGTAACATCGCCAATGCCGCATCAGCGAGGCGCTTGAACATGATCAGGCAGAGGATAAAGATAAAAGATAGAGCAAGACTTAATGATTGAATTTGCCCAGTGATAATCAAATCGGAGAACTGGTGTGTGGTATAAGCCGTACCAGCAAACGATACTTTCGAGTCTGGGAACCATGTGCCAGCATTGCTTTCGAGTACATGAATCAAATGCGCTGCATCAGCACTGCTATCGGTTTTCATCTGTATGCGAATATGTGCCTGCCTATAGTCAGAGGTAATAAAGGAATCAAAGTCATCTGGTGCCCCAGAAAATGAATACAGCAGCAGGTATTGCGCGGCTAATTGTGATGTATCAGGCGGTACACGGTAAACCTGCTTGCCCTCATGCATCACCTTGTTCATTTCTGCCAGAAACTCGGCAATGCTGGAAGAATCGCCCACCACGGCTTCAGCTTCAACCACTGTTTGCAACTGACTCATGCCTTGCAAAAAAGCAGGCTCCAGCACCCCGTCCTGCTTGCCACTATCAATCATCACATCAAGCGCATTGGTGCCTGCAAAATGGGCATTGAGCATCACATCCGCCTGTCTGATGGGATCAGATGGGCGGAATTCAGCAACCAGCGATGAGTTGACCTGAATCTGTGATAGACCATAGGCAGAGAGCAACATCAGCAGCCCAAACGCGGCCATAATACGGCGCGGATGATGGGTAACGATATGGGTCATGGTGTTGAGATAACCCGCAAAGGCCAGTTGTTTCAGCGCCTTCTCCCGCTGCGGTAGCAATGCCTCAATGGCAGGGATAAAACAGATGGTGATAATAAACGCATACACAATACCGACTGCCGCAAACACGCCGAAATAACGCATGGGCAGCAGATCCGAAGTGAGCATGGCCAGAAAGCCTGCGGCAGTCGTCAGGGTAGTCATCAAAATCGGCGACCACATACCACTCATGCCGCTAATGATGGCACTCTTTTTATCCATACTTTCATTGCGGCCTGCCTCAACCCGAATATGGGTGATCAGATGCACCGAATCGGCAATGCCCACCGCCAAAATCAGGATGGGCAGCATGGTGGTGATGGTGTACATCGGAATTCCCGCCGCCGCCATCGTCCCTATCATCCACAGCTCGGAGAGAATCACCACGGTCAGTGGAATCAATACGCCGCGCACATTGCGAAACGATAAAAACAACAATAATGCCAGCAATGCCAGAATAAGCGGCTGCATATGCTGCATATCCTGCGGCATATAGATGCCAAATACGCCTTCAATAATCGGACGACCGGTCATCAGCAGGGTCTCAGAGCCTCCACGCGCCTCAATCTCCTCTAGTTTACTTTTGATCAAGCTATAAATTTCATGATAGTGCCCCACATATTCTGGTGCAGGGCGCACCACAATTAACGTGCCTTTCCCATCATTACCGACAATGGAACCCATATAAATGCCATTATCCAGCAGTCGCTGTTTTAATGCCGCAATAGCTTCTGGCGTGGTGGCTGGGTGCTGCATAAAACGCTCCACCTCCATGCCATCGGCTGTGCCACGAATATCTTTGATGGTCGATAAGCTCATTAAATCTGACAAGGCCAGCGTGCGAAACTCTTTGCGCGTTTTTAGCCACTGCGTCAATTCATCCACCAGCTTTAAGGTGTGCGGATTATAAATGCCATCAGCAGCCGTGTTTTCAATACCAATCACCACCATATCAGCAGAAGAGAACATCTTTTCCAGCACTTTTTTATTCACATAGGCTTCCATGCTTTTGGGCAGCATCTCTTCGATATTGGTTTCCATGCTCAGCTTTGGCAGTTGCGAGACAAAGCCTGCTGTCACAATCAATAGCAACAGCAATACAAACCAGGCTCTGTGGACAATAAATGAAAATAGTGATGGCATATTATACTCCTTTATCTGTAGCCGCGTTTAAGTGTGCGTTGGCTAAACAGGCGATCTTTCAGGCCTGTATTGTACTGCTGTGCAGCCAATTCCAAAATCGTCTGGTGCTCGCTTTGTACATTACGCATTTCAACCTTTACCGCCGACCAGATACCTTGAACCTGCTTTATTTTTACTACATGCAAATGTTTGAGTTCACGCCCAGCCTGATCCCAATAGTCAGAACGAATGGAAAAATCATTATCTTTACGAATGTATTGAATCATTTTTGAATAACCCAGTTCGCGCATGATCGCTTCGGATGCAGGCCTACCTTCCACCCTCCAGCAATCATGGCCATCAAGCTGTTCGCTACCCAATAACGTCCAATGATAATCCTCCAGCTCTGGTGTTTGCTTCATATCTTCAAAGGTGAAATCTGTACCCATAAAATAATCACCGCGATCGGATGAGGAGATGCGTCGCACCTTTTTCAAGGCGGGCAGGTAAAGCCACTGATCATCATCAGCTTTTGGATCATCATAATCGAACGTCAACAAAGCTGTATCGCGGATATTGGCTGGTTCAGTAAAGAACGTGATCAACTTGCTATCGTCACCAAAGTCTTTGCGAAAAGCCACCATATGCCGCTGCCGCTGATTACCATTACGATCCACCAGCGTTTGCGTCATGTTCTGCTTTAAATCATCCCCATCTTCACGAGCATCCACGGCTTGCATGATCTCCAAACCTCTGGGTTCCAAAGCCGAGCCTGCCATAGCAGGTATATTACCTACCCATCCCCAAATAAGCAGACTTGCCAGCGCGTATTTACTTGTATGATTCATATAATCTCCTGTTTAATTCTCTTAACTTGAGAACTTTTCACTACTCTCGGACAGCCTCCTAGCATGCTTTGGACGAAACACTTTGCACTGAGCCACATCGGCAATGAGATAGGAGCCTTCGAGTAAATCGATACAATAAGGAACAGCTGGGAACACAGCATTCAGGCAGTCACCAATAGCTGAAGGTTTACCTGGTAGGTTGATAATCAGTGACTTGCCACGAATACCCGCTGTCTGCCGCGATAAAATGGCGGTAGGTACAAACTTGAGCGATTCCTGCCGCATCAATTCACCAAAACCTGGCATCATTTTCTCGCACACGTTTTCAGTGGCTTCAGGGGTCACATCACGCACCGCAGGGCCTGTGCCACCTGTGGTGACAATCAAACAGCAGCCTTCTTCAGCCAGTTCTTTCAGGGTTGATTCAATGTCCGACTGGTCATCGGGAATCACACGTTTTACGGCCTGCCACTCAGAGCTTAAAACACGTTCAAACCAAGCCACCATCGCAGGCCCACCAAGATCTTCATATTCACCGCGAGAAGCACGGTCTGAAACGGTAATAAATCCAATCTTAGCTTTATTCATTGAAGCCTCCAAATGCTTCAGCCTGAAAATCCATGCCTTGCAATAGTTGTACGGTCACCATCTCACCAGCTCTCAATCCTTCGGAATCAGCAGGCACGAGCAATAATCCATCGGCCAAAGCCATTGACATCAACACGCCACTGCCCTGCGCGCCAGTCGAAGTCGCCACATATCCCTCTGTATCACTGCTTAATGTCACGCGAACGAACAGTGTTCGCCCTGAAGCAGCCTTCAAATCATGCGATAAACGAACATTCAACGTACGTCGGTACAGTTTTCCATGCCCCATTATCTGCCTTAAAGCTGGTGCAACAAACTGCTCAAAGCACACCATACTGGCCACAGGGTTGCCTGGCAGCCCAAAAATAGCAGTGCCCTGCTCACTTGTGCCAAATGCCAAAGGATGCCCTGGTCGCATGGCGACACGCCAAAAGTGCATGGTCATGCCCAAAGCCTCTAAAGTCGGACGCACGAAGTCATGATGACCCACAGATACACCCCCTGATGCCAATAACACATCATATTTCAAGCCTTCTTCCAGCTTGGTCTTTAAATCTTGCGCATTGTCTTTGGCAATGCCTAACAATGTTGCCTCAATACCCAATGATTTGCACTGTGCATACAAAGCGTGGGAATTGGCATTGGGGATTTTATTTTCATCAATCGGTTCATCTATATCTTCTAACTCATCACCCGTGGAAAGAATCGCCACGCTTGGTTTGGAAAAGACAGGCACTTCTTTCTTTTTCACCATGGCTAAAATAGCCAAAACACCCGGTGTAATCATGGTTCCCTGCTTGAAAACAACACGCCCTGTCTTTAAATTCTCACCCAAAGGTCTGATATTCGCACCTTGCTTGGGTGGTGTAAGGATTAAAACATCATCACCATCGGCTTGCGTATCTTCAATACGAATCACTGTATCAATCCCCATAGGTGTAGGTGCACCCGTCATAATCCGCGCAGCTTGCCCTTGTTGAATCGTCACCTGTGGCATTTGTCCTGCCCGAATATCATCCACAACAGTTAAACGCATAGCGACTTCGGGGTTCGCCATTTCAATATCAGTAAAGCGTAGCGCATAACCATCCATCGCCGACACGTCATAAGGTGGATGGTTGCGATTAGCAGCGACATCTTCAGCCAACACCCGATCCAGAGAATCATGCAGTGCCACAGTTTCAACGCCCAAACGCTGCACATGTTGCAATATACAAGCTTGCGCCTCAGTTACTGAAAAATCACTCATATCTTGTTCTCCATTTTATTCACATCTTCCACGGTATCCAAGCTTATGAAACTCCTTAGCTTGGGGTCAATCCGCTTCACTTGTTGTTCACTGAGTATATAAGTATCCAGCTCAGCCAACAGGCGAATCATACTACGCTGCCCTTGTTTCATTCTAACTTGCATGTTCACCAAACATGTTTTTGAATAAAAAGCAAAAAGCGGCTGTGGTCGGTCAAACACATATGGTACCACAGCAGCAAAAGACTCACGTTTATTTGCCAACGTTTGAATCAACACCGTGGACACAAAAGGCATATCACAAGCAATCACAAACACCCAGTCCGTTTTAGCTTCTTCAAGCGCACATTGAATACCCACCATAGGGCCGCGGCCTTCTGCATCATCCACGATTTGCACGTATTTCAAATCAGGGCGCAACGTATGCACACTCACCAACATCTGTGAAAAAAGAGGTGTTATGTTCTCAAGCACATGCTCAAGCAAAGGTTTCCCATCCAGTAACACCATCGCTTTGTCTGCGCCCATTCGTTGTGATTCACCACCTGTCAACACCACCGCAGTACAATCTTTAATCATGTTTTATAACTATCGGCACACCATCTAAACTCACACTATTTTTTTCCTGCCAGTAGCGTTCAATGCCTTGCTCACCCTTTTTCTCTGCCCAATGATTGAGCATTGCTCGATCGCCAATAAAATCAAACAGTGGAACGCCAAAGCCACAAGATGTATGCACCAAATCAACATGCATATCAAAGATTTGCCTAGCGGCTGGCAATGGTTCAAACAAGGCATATAAATCATCCCAAGCTTCATCACCGCGCAAAATAGTTTTTGCTGTGCCATAAAACCGTAATATTTTCGGATTTCCTTCAAAGGCACAAAACATAATCGTCATGCGCTCATCCGACTGCATATGTGCCGCAGTTTCATTGCCACTGCCTGTAACATTCAACCAAATTACTCTGTTTTTATCCATCACACGCAATGAGTCCATGCCTTTGGGAGAAATATTGATGCGACTATCCGCCGTGGCGCTACCCACAAAAAACATGTGTTGCTGTTTGATGAATTCAATTTGCTTATCTTCAATTTCAGGATATTTTTTGCCCATGCCTTATACTCCAGAAGTAATCGTTACAAATATCCACCGTGGGTATTACTTGAATTCAGCGGGCACTCAATTTGTGCGATATTCATTTATACATCTTCCGTATTTTCTGATGACAGTTCTAATAAAGAAACAGTTTGAATAGCATTGCCAGCAATCCCTTTGATAGAGCCATACATGCCTGTCGTATTTAACAATACTTTTTCTATTTGTTTCTCACGCTTTTTCCATATTGCACGCATTGAACGCTGTTCTGATTCCAAGTCCGTTTTCATTTGGGTGAAGCCTTCAACGATTGCCTCAATCTGCAACTTAAACTCATTGCTAGTAAGGAAATCATAAAGCATGCCCATTTTGTCACCCTTATTTTCTTGCGTAACCACTGCTGTACTTATCTGAACAATTGATTCTCGTAAAACTGTGCAAAGCCCCTTAAATTCATCAAAAGAGCAAATCCAAATTCCATCTTTCAGCCCCAGCCTATCCATATCGGCTGGCATTACATCCGTTACAAGCACACCTATATTGGCATTTTTATCACGAATATCTGATTTAAACTTCTCTATCCAGCTTGGTTGAAATGATTTGGTTCGTTTGCTTTCGTAATAGATAGTGCCACAGTTCTGATGTGCACGAGTATGGACTATTTGCAGACAATCAGCCCCACGTTCACCCTTTTTAATTTCCTGAATGACATCGAGTGGAAATTGCGTTGCCAGCCACTCTTCTATAGCCAATTCCTGCACTTCTCCTTGAGTCTGCATCGAGCCTTGTTCTTGCTTGCGCTTCATCTCTTCAGTTAATTTTTTTTGATCCTCTAACTGTTTCTCAAGCTCTTTTAATTTAAGCTCATTTTTATCACTTTCTTCTTTTTGAATTCGCTCTTTTTCTTCAATTAGTTTCTGATTAAGCTTTTTCTCAGATTCGGCGTTGATGGTATCTTCTAACTCATTTTTTTCTCGCTTGAGCTTTTCAAGTTCAGCAGTGGTTTTGTGAAGAGCTTTTATTTTAGAGGATTTTTCATCCAACTCTTCACGTAAAGCATTTAGTGCATCAGACTGTTCTTCTTCAGCTTCTGCCTTTATCTTTTTTTTCAACGAAGCTTCTTTCAACCTAACTTTTGCGTGAACTTTTTTAGCCACCGCTTCATCTTGTTTTGCCTTTTCTTCTTTCAGCTTTAGATGCTCTTTTTCAAGCTCACTGGAACGAAGATCATACTTTTCTTTCTCTTTTGTTAGCTCTTCATTGTACTCTTTTTTTAGCCGCTCGCTTACTTGATGGTATAAAATATCATTAACATCAATTTCTTCACCACACTTAGGGCACGTTATATTGTTGCTTTCCTTATTCATAATATCTCCATTCTATGTGCCGTTATTCTATCATTCATGCACTTTTTGGCTTCCCACTTCGGTGTAGCGATTGTGGTAGTCGGAAAATTCACTTGCGTGGCAGTCGTACTCGGACGTTTAGAGCGCTGCCTACTGGTAATAGACGATGTTATTTTGAATTTGCTGTTCTGTTAAACTTAAGGATCATTTCTGGGTTAAACATCCAGTAGTATACCGCCAAAACCTTCCAATGCCTCTTTAACCGCGACGAGAAAACCAACGGCCTCTTTACCATCAATCAAACGGTGATCATAGGATAGTGCCAAATACATCATCGGACGAATAACAACTTGATCATGCTCCACTACGGCGCGTTTCTGGATGGTATGCATGCCAAGAATGGCTGATTGCGGGGTATTCAGAATAGGGGTGGAAAGCATGGATCCAAATACACCACCATTGGTAATCGAGAATGTGCCGCCTTTTAAATCATCGGGCACCAGCCCGCCTTCTCTGGCTTTTGTTGCTAGGTTAACAATCCCCTGCTCAACCTCTGAGAAGCGCATCAAGCCCGCATCCTTTAGTACTGGAACCACGAGACCATTTTGGGTAGACACAGCAATGCCTATATCCATATAATTATGATAGATAATATCTTCACCATCAATATGGGCATTGATGGCAGGGTACTTCTTAGCGGCATAAACGCAGGCTTTGACAAAAAATGACATAAAACCAAGTTTCACGCCGTATTTATCCATAAAAGCATCTTTATTCTGACTCCGCATATCCATCACATACTGCATATTCACTTCATTGAATGTTGTGAGTATGGCGGCGGTATTTTGTGCATCTTTCAGGTGTGCGGCGATGCGTCTACGTAAGCGCGACATAGGCACACGCTCCACACTACGCTCATGTATGGTATTATTTCCTTCTGCAATGACTCTCTGTTCTTTCAGCTTTTCAGCTACAGCTTTTGTCTTTTCCCACACGCCTTCTTTCGCAACTGGATTTTCAACAGGTTTAATTTGTTTTACAGGTGTTTTATCAATGTTTTTTTCAAAAGCCCTTGCACTGATTTGCGCAGATGTATCTAACACACCAATGACCTCACCAGGCTCCACCGTACTATCGGCTTGTTTCAAAATGGATTTCAAAACTCCTTCTTCAAATGCAGTGATTTCCATGGTTATTTTATCACTCTCAATCTCGGCCAGAACATCATCAACCAGCACTTTATCGCCCTCTGATTTTAACCATGAGACCAGTGTCGCCTCATTTTCAGACTCACCCAAACTTGGTACTTTGATTTCAATATCCATGATTTCCCCATTCCGAGTATATTTTCAAATATGCTAATCATTCAGGCTAGGTATCAGACACTTCTTCGGCAAATGCTTGATCCAATAAGTGGCGTAATTCGGCTTTATGACGTGCCATAGAGCCTACAGCTGGAGCAGCCAGTGCAGGCCGACTCACACGATGAACTTGCTGAGATTGCAAAAGAATCCCCCGTATTTCACCATGAATTTGCCGCCATGCTCCTTGGTTTGCAGGTTCTTCTTGTACCCAAAACACTTCTGTTGCAGCGCGGTAAGCATGTACAATGTCACGCAACAAATCAGCAGGGAATGGGTACAAACGCTCAATACGAACAATCGCGATATGCTTGATATTTAAGGTCTCACGCTCTGCCAATAAGTCATAATAAACTTTACCAGAGCACAATAATAAACGCTGACAAGAAGCCGCTTTGATATTGCTATCGCTTTCAGCAATGACTGCTTGAAAGTGGCCGGATGTAAAATCTTTTAATGGTGAAAAAGAAGCCTTTAAACGCAGCATGCTTTTGGGACTCATGACGACCAAAGGCTTGCGTGTTGTTATGCGGGATTGACGCCGCAATAAATGAAATACCTGCGCTGGTGTTGTTGGGCAAACTACTTGCATATTATCTTCAGCGCATAGTTGTAAAAACCGTTCAAGCCTGGCCGAAGAATGCTCAGCACCTTGACCTTCATAGCCATGCGGTAACCAAAGAACCAGCCCCGACATGCGGCTCCATTTGGATTCGCCAGCAGCGATGAATTGATCGATGACGACTTGTGCACCGTTGGCAAAATCACCATATTGCGCTTCCCAAATCACCAAGGCACGCGGCTCGGCAACCGAATAACCATATTCGAATGCCATCACGGCTAATTCAGAGAGCATACTGTCCACCACCATAAAGTGGCTCATAGCACCTTTTGCTACCTGTTTTAGTGGCACAAAAACTTTGCCTGTTTTCTCATCATAGACTGTAGCATGGCGATGAAAGAATGTTCCCCGCCCAGAATCTTCCCCAGATAAGCGAATCCAACCGCCTTCAGCCAGCAAGCTGGCATAAGCCATGGTTTCACCACAGCCCCAATCGGAGGGTGTTTGACCCTGCATCATTTGGATGCGTGTATCAAAAATTCTTTCTACTCGCTCGCTTAAACTAAAGGCATCGGGTATGGCGTGGGCTTGATGAACCAAATCTTCCAATAGATCCGCTGCAACGGCTGTTACTGGCTCCATTGCGCCATCACGTACATAGCCTTGCCAGCGCCCTCCCAGACTATTCACGCCATGGGGTTGGCGAACGCCTTCTTTGCGGAATTTATCTAGGCATGATATATATGTTTGTTTTAATTGATCGGCATCATCGGCAGTCATGACCCCTTCATCAATGAGTTGCTGGCGATAAATTTGTTCAATGGTGGGGTGTTCGGTGATGTGTCGATACATCACTGGCTGTGTCACTTCTGGGGCATCCGCTTCATTGTGCCCATGGCGACGATAACAAACCAGATCAATGATGATGTCACTGCGAAACTGATTGCGATACTGCATGGCCAAATCCATCACAAGGCAACATGCATCAGGATCATCAGCATTGACGTGCAAAATAGGTGCCTGCACCATTTTAGCACTATCGGTGCAGGATAATGTTGAGCGAGAAGCGTAGGTATTGGTGG
>JAUZQT010000068.1 GCA_030950825.1 Mariprofundaceae bacterium
TCTGATGCTGAGCGTCAACACTTGATGGCCTATTTGGATGTTACCGCTGAAGATATGCCATGGGCAATGATTCGTGCCGCACTCGTATCCCCTGCCATTCTAGCTATTATTCCTATGCAGGATTTATTGGAATTGGATGCCAGCGCTCGCTTTAACACACCAGGAACGTTAGAAAACAACTGGTGTTGGCGTATGCAAGCCATGCCAGAAAGTAATGATGCATGTTGGACTACGTCAAAATTATTGAATGAGTTATATGGTCGTAAATAAGGTGTAAACCCCCGCCTTATTTATATCGATGATGATCCATAGTGTTACTTAGACTCTCCTTAAAAACATTTAACTCATTGATATATTGAGTGAAAATATCATTTCATGTATCATAAAGTGCATATAAACAGGTTATAACCTTCCAAAAGTCTTGCATATGATCCGAGAAAAGAGCTTGAAACAGCTTAGTTTAAGTGAATTTATTACACCGAATGGTCGTGGTCTTCGAGATGACAATCGCTGGGTGAAATTGGCGAAGGTTGTGCCATGGTCAGAACTAACGGCAGAGCCTATAATTTAGTGATGAATGCTGATATTGGTCGCCCAGGTAAACCAGCACGTTTGGTGATTGGTGCGATGATTATCAAGCACAAGCTGAACTTCAGCGATGAGGAAACGGTATTGCAGATTCAGGAGAATCAATACCTTCAATACTTCTGTGGCTTGGATGTGTATGAAGATAAGCCGCCATTTGCACCGAGTTTGTTTGTTGATATACGCAAACGTATGAGCACAGAGATGTTTGCCGCTTTTGAGCAAGGGGTCGTGAATCAGAGCGCGAAGATTGAGGCTGTAAAAAATAGTAATGATGAATCACCAACGGGTAGCGGTACAGGTGGTGGTGAACGAGCAACCACACATTCAGGAAAACTTCTGATGGATGCTACGGTTGCAGACCAAATGATTCGTTTCCCCACAGATTTTGGGCTACTCAATGAAGCACGTGAGATCTCTGAACATTTGATTGATAAACTACCTGCGCAAGTTGGTGGAAAAAAGGTACGCACATACCGTATAAGGGCTCGCAAGGATTACCTTGCGGTGAGTAAACGCAAGAAGGCTGGTAGCAAATTGATACGCAAGGGCATTCGTAAGCAATTGCAGTATGTGAAACGCAACTTGAAATACATCAGTGGCATGTTGGATACGCTGATGCCAAGCCATGCATGCAGAGCCTTTCCTTTGCAGCATCGGTTGCAACGTCAGTATTGGATTATTCAAGTACTGTATGAACAACAGCAAGGCATGTATGACAGCAAGACTCGGCGTTGCTCGGATAGAATTATCAGTATTAGCCAGCCGTATGTGCGTCCTATTGTGCGTGGCAAGGCTGCTAGCGCTGTGGAGTTTGGCTCTAAAATAAGCGTGAGCATGATAGGTAAGCTTGCCTTCGTGGATCATTTATCTTGGGATGCATTTAATGAATCAACCGATTTGATTGCGCATGTGGAGAATTATAAACAACGCTTTGGGGTGTATCCTGAATCAGTCCATGCTGATGGTGTGTACGGCACACAATATAACCGCAAGTGGTTGAAAGAAAAGAAGATACACTTTGCAGGCAAGGCATTAGGTCGCCCAAGGAAACAAACACCAGAAAACGCCAACGAGCTAAAACAGATACGCAAACAACGCAGGCTTGATGAGCGTATCCGAATTCCGATCGAAGGGAAGTTCGGGCAAGGCAAAAATGGCTATCGCCTCAATCAAATTCGAGCGCGATTGGCTCCAACTGCTGAAGCATGGGTAAGGTGTATTTTCTTGGTGATGAACTTGGTGGCTCTTGCCAAGTTTTTGCTGCCTAAAATACAAATAGACCTATTTCAGAGCATTTCAACATGGATGCAAGAACACTGTATCAAACATAAGCAGCTTTTATCCCATTTGAAGGGAGCGATAAGCTTTAAATATTCAATTTGCGCTTAAATCAAAACTTGGGTTTCTGAGGAATCTCTACAATTAACTTTTCAAATATAGCCTGAGAATGCTATTTTTTTTACATATGATAAGTTAATGTATAAAGGCCTCTATAACTTGTTCAAGCGAACATTTTCTCTGCTCACCCGTTGCCAAATTTTTTAATGCAACAACACCTTGCTGCACTTCATCATCACCCACTACCGCAACAAAACGCGCGCCTTCTCTATCTGCCAGTTTGAACTGGCGCTTAGCAGCTCCACCACCAGCATGCACCACCGCAATACCTTGCTCACGTAATTGCTTAGCAACTTGCAAGGAATAAGGCAAAGCTTCATCACCCAAAGCAACAACCACAACATCCACAGCATTCGCCTCAACATCTGGCATCAACATCGCCAAACGCTCCATGCCTGCGGCAAAACCAACCGCTGTCGTTGCTGGGCCACCCAAAGATTCAACCAAACCATCGTAACGGCCACCCGCCAACACGGTACCTTGTGCGCCAAGTTGATCGGTGACAAATTCAAACGCCGTGCGATTATAATAATCCAAGCC
>JAUZQT010000069.1 GCA_030950825.1 Mariprofundaceae bacterium
GTAACTCGCAATAAATAACCTACCAAAATCGCGCAGGGTTTTTGTTCCGCATCAAGGCGAAAAAAGCAAAGCATAGCTTGCTATGTAAGCTTTTTTGCAACGCCGATGCTGGGCAAAAAGACAAGCTAGTTTGGTGGGTTATTTATTGCGAGTTACCTTACTTCCGCCGACCCAAGGTTCACTTCCTGGCGGATGGCTAATCCTTACCGGAGCGGGATTTTCACCCACCAGAATAAACGACCTTGCCCGGCCGCACTGTGAATTATTCAGGTTAGGTATGCCGAATAGTTGCGGCGCTGGTTTATTCGTACAGGCTACTGATGGAACGTGCACTATAAATACGCTTGATCGCTTCACCCATAAGGTTTGCAACCGTTAGAATACGCACTTTACCTGTTGCCAAAATATGCTCTGGTTGCTTGATTGTATCACTAATAACAAGCTCAGAAAGGCAAGAGTTTTCCAAGCGTTCTGCCGCAGGGCCTGATAAAACACCGTGGGTGGCATAGCCCGTAACCTTGCTTGCACCATGATCCATCAGGGCTTCAGCTGCACTGCATAAGGTGCCGGCTGTATCCACCATATCATCAATAATAATACAATGACGACCTTCGACCTCACCAATAATATTCATCACTTTAGCAACATTGGGCGCAGGGCGACGCTTGTCTACAATCGCAATATCAGCATGTAGTTTTTTTGCCAAAGCACGAGCGCGAACAACACCGCCAATATCAGGGGAAACAACCATAATATCATCAATATGATTGCGTGACTCAATATCTTTGGAAAACAGTGGTCCTGCAAAAATATTATCTACAGGAATATTGAAAAAACCTTGAATTTGAGTGGCATGCAGATCCATAGTAAGTACACGCGTCACGCCTGCTGCTTGCAATAAATCGGCAACAAGCTTGGCTGAAATAGGTGTTCGGCCAGCGCTTTTTCGATCTTGGCGCGCATAGCCGTAATAAGGAATGACAGCACATATTTCATGCGCCGAAGCTCGCTTGGCTGCATCAATGGCCACCAAAAGTTCCATTAAGTTATCATTGGCTGGAGCCGACGTGCTTTGAATAATAAATACATCCAAGCCACGAATTGTTTCTTCAAATTGCAAAAATACTTCACCGTCTGAAAAGCGTCGAACGTAAATATCGCCTACGGGCATGTCAATATGTCGGCAAATATCAGCCGTCAGTTCAGGGTTTGAAGTTCCAGAAAATAGACGTAATTTCTGAGGTTTAGCCATGAGAACAATGCTCCGTTGCTACGTGTTAATGAGTGCTCTATAAAAGCATGTTCTTGTGAATGGCTGGGGCGGCAGGATTCGAACCTGCGCATGACGGGATCAAAACCCGCTGCCTTACCGCTTGGCTACGCCCCAATATTCTTTATAAAAGCAGGATGCTTGTGAAGCAACAAGCCTGCATGTGTCCAACTTGCAAGCCCCGCTTGCTGCAAACTTCTTGCAAGCAATGTGGCTTGATTAAGGTCAGAACACAAAGCAATGCAGCTTGAGCCGCTTCCACTCATCCAAACCATGTCAGACTTTTTCCGCATGGCATCTAAGAGCAAGTTTATTTCTGGAAGTAATGCAATGGCACTTTCTTGCAATGCATTTTCTCCAATAAGAGCCTTACCCTGCGAAGCGGCGCGCAGAGTATCGGCGCCTTGGTTCTGGGTCAATGGTATTTGTGCGCCAAGTTTTTTTGTAGGTATTTCAGTAGCTGCCTTCATAATATCTACACTCTTTGAAGCGGCTGCATCCCATGCAATCAAATGTGAATCGAAATATTGGAAAACTTTTTGGGTTGATAAACCTTGAAATGGCTTAGCAAGGCAAATGTACTGGCTGGGCATTGCTTCAGGGTATGCAAGCAGCTGTTCACCCGTCCCTGTGGCTAAACTTGCTTGGCCAAATAAAAAACATGGGATATCAGCACCAAATGGGCTCGCAAAATCAATCAGTCCCTGCTTAGAAAGGTTGATGCCCCAAATCTCATTGGCAGCCAAAAGAGCACTGGCGGCATCCGATGAGCCGCCCCCCAAGCCTGCTTCAGCAGGTAGGTTCTTTTCAATTAAAACATGCATGCCTTGCTGCACATGATATTGCTCTTTGAATGCTTTCAATATTTGGAATACAAGGTTTTTTTCATTTGATAATGATGCAATGGAGCATGTGACAGATATAATACCCTTGGAGGGTTTGATGTATAAAAAATCATAGGCATCAACAAAAGCAAAGCTGGTGTCTAAGGAATGCCTACCATCAGCAAGCAAGCCTGTAACCTTTAGATGTAAGTTAATTTTGGCAGGGGCACAAAGCTTTCCAGAGACAGGAAGTACAAAGGTCATGGTAAAATACGCAAAATAGCTGTGCGACCATGGGTAATGTCAGTCATCGTTAATTTATGGCCGTTGTTTTGCCAGCGCAAACGAATGCTATTGCCATATATCAGGCCTTTCCATATACCCGTACCTTGGGGCTTGAGCTGCTTTGGAATCTGCTGCTGAAGAATAGCCGCAATAGTATGAGGCGGCAACACGATGCCGTACTTCATAAGCGCATCTGCTTTGATGTACTTCCAATTTGGCTTCATTGCTTGGTTATCAAGTATTTGAACATCATTGCCCTGCCATCGTAACTTGATAATTCGTCCTGTTGCAGCATGTGTAAGTCTGGCGCTGCCAGATTGTGAATCAGCCTGCCAGTCAAGCAGCACTTGCCAACGATGTGCAGATTCAATGATCGACAACTGAGCTTGAAAGCTGAACCAAGGCTTTTGACTGGCACTTTGATCACTTATACTAGAATATTGCGTTGCACTGCATGCATTGAATAGCAAGAGGCATACACTTAGAGTTACTGTTCGTTTCATGATAAACCAACTACATACCACGCTTTATTTTGAGGCGCAGCGCGCGCATCTGGTCGGGTTTTAGTGTTAATGCTCGTTTCCATTGCAGGATGGCTTTATCCTGCTCGCCTTGTTGCCATAATATATCTCCGAGGTGCTCGTACATAGTAGGGTCATTTTTTACAATTTTAATGGCCTTCCATTGTATATTGGCAGCGCTATCGTAATCACCAAGTTTGTAATAAATCCAAGCAAGCGAATCAAGGTAGTAGCCATCATCGGGCTGTAGCTTTAGTGCACGTTGAATATACTCCTTGGCTTCATCAAGCTTAATACCTTGCTCTGCATAGGTATAAGCCAAAAAATTTAGTGCATCTGCATGTTTGGGGTTATTGTGAAGTAACGCTTCTAGTACCTTTTCAAGATCTTTGTAACGTTTGAAATGCTCAAATGCAATGGCGCGATTCATTTGTAGGCGCGCGGGCATTGTTTTAAGTATTGTGGCACCCTCAGTCTTACTTAACAGCTGTCGGTACTTTTGTTGCACCAAATACACGGTGGATAAAAGTATCCATGCTTGTGCATTATCGGGGTTGTTTTTTAGAACGCTGTTTATATATTTAAGGCTGGACGCATACTTTTTGTCAACTATGCCCATGCTCGCCAAACGAAGCTGGGCTTCTGGCCATATTTGATGCTCTGATTGGATTTTTTTGTATAAATCCCCAGCCTGCTTGTTTTCATGTAGAGCCTCTAGGCTACTGGCTAAATAAAATTGATAGCTTGCATTATCAGGGATTGTTTTCAACGCCTTCTTAAATTGCTTGCTGGAATTTTGAAAATCCCCCAGCTGATAATAAAGTAAACCCAATGCGGATGCTATGTCACTGCTTCCAGGTAAGGCATTGCTCATATTTTCGTAAACAAGAATCGCTTTTTCGGGGTGTTTCAGTTGAATAAGTAGGCGTGCCAAATTGTGCTGAACGCGTAGATTTTCAGGATTTTCCTGAATAAACGCACGTAAAATTTTCTCCGCTTGATCTGAATGTCCCTGCTGTATTTCAAACTGACTAAGCAAAAGAATCGCAGTATCATTCTTAGGATTTAGCTGCAGCATCTTTTCAAGGCTTTTCCTAGCATTCTCAAGCTTTCCTTCACGGCTAAAGACATCTGCCTGAAATTGCCGAAGGGTAGGGTTATCTTGTATGGCGATTGCTATATCAATCGCCATATGCGCAAGCGCCAATTGATTCGTGTGCGTAAATAATTCAATTTGCAAATACCGTGCCAACATAAACTTAGGATATTGATTAAGCAGGCGAAGAAGAGAGTCTTGTGCATGATTGATTTGATTTGAAGCTGCTAGGCTGCGGGCGTACATAAGGTGTAAGTTCTTCTGCTCTTTTGGAGGGAAATTACTCACACTAGCTTGTTGAATAAGCGGTTGTAAATACGGCAAAGCTTCACTGGCGCGATTGTTATTCAATAATAGCTCGGCAAGCTCAAGCGCTGGTTTAGCCGTATCTTTTACATGACCCTCAGTATTTTGAGATATTAATATGCTCAACAATTGAATCGCCAACGCCTGTTGACCATCCCGTTTTGCCGCTTGAGCAGTCAGATAGAGGGAGCGCTCACTGCGATCTTGCATTGTTTCCGCCACTGGTTGTTTATTATTGGGTGGTTTGATGTCATGTTTTTTCAAGGGGACGCAAGCATTAAGAATCAACACAGTAGCAAGAATCATGCATTGAAACACCTTCATAGCGGTGCCTTACGGACATGAACAGGATGGAATTTTTTGGATACCTCATTGGGTGCCCAGCATAAAACATCGGCAACCTGAGCATTATACACACTAACTATAGGGTACAAAAAACCCTCCCACGCACTTTCCAAATCAGTTGGCGAAGGCTTGCTAGGGCAATCTGGGTGAGAGTGAAAGACTCCAATAATCTCCAACTGGCTACCACGAATGTCTCGATCAATAGCTTGATAGCCAGCTGGATCCAATTGAAAACGTTCTGCGGCGCGCTCTGTATTAATATTGTTCACCTGTCGAACCTCATGCACCTGCCAGCCTTGTGTATCAATACAGCCCAATAACAAACCACATACTTCATTTGGGTAACCTTCCGCAGCAATAGCCTGCATCTGATCAAAAGCGTTTTTGTTAAATATGGTGACTTGTGAAGTCAGTGAATCGCCCAATACTGCTAAATATTCTGGGCTGTTAAAGCGTTCAGGGTCATGTTTTTTTTCAGGCAATGGTCTTACTCCAAGGGTGTAATGGGCAGAAACCCTACTGTCTAATGGGTAGAAGCCAATAGCGTGAGTCGTTAGTTTGCAGCGATATTATTAAATATAAAAGGAGTTTGATATGTCTAAAATATTAAATATCGTAATAATGGCATTGCTATTTTCGAGTACGGCATGGGCAAATGAAGACGGCAAGCAAGGGGTTTATTTTGTGATGCCATCGAATGCATCCACCCATCAAGGAGAGGTTCACCTTGTGATGGCTGTCAATGGTATGGCAGTACAAAAAGCGGGAGTTCTCAAGGAAGGTACGGGGCACTTTCATGTCATCGTTGATGGTGGTTTTGTCGCAAAGGGAAGTCCAGTCGCAAAAAATGCAACGCATATACACTTTGGCAAAGGTCAGGTTGAAGCCAAGCTGGAGCTGCCAGATGGCGAGCATACATTAACATTGCAGTTTGCTGATGGACATCACATCTCTTACGGAGCGGCATGGAGTCAAACTGTTCGTGTCAATATAAAGTAATTCAGATGAAATTTTTCAGTCCATGATATGAAGCATTTATTACAGGCTGAAAAAGCTTCATTGGTTCATTTATTTCATGTTAAACGGGCGGAAAAACAACTTGCTCACGTGTTTTATATCCACAAGCCTATTGCGTGTAATAAATCACATGTTTATAGTTGCGCTGAATCGTTTGCCTGTTCGTTTTTTAACAAGCAGGCTTGAGTTATTGAAACAAGTCGTCAGTGTGGCGACTTGTTATGTAATTAAATTATGCTAAGGGTTATTTTTTAATGCTGGGAGGCTTATAATGAGTGAATTTTTTGAAGCATCAATCAATTTTTCAAATGCGGATGTTTGGAAGATGTATGCTGTGATGACGGTTGTTTTTTTTGGTATTGCGCTTATTTTGTTTAAGGCTTCACTAAAAGACGATTAATTTGGGTATTGTTATTAACTTAATAAGGGAGGAGTTGGAATGAAGCGTTTAATGATGTTAAGTGCTGCGGCACTGTTGAGTGTGGCTTGGATGACGCCATCAGCAATGGCAGGCGGTGTTGCTGAAATTGGTGATGCTGGAAAGGGTCGCGTTATTTTCAATAAAGGACTTGGTGATGATGTCCCAGCCTGTGCTACTTGCCATGGCAAAGGCGGCATGGGTGCCGACGAAATGGGAACACCGCGTCTTGCATATCAAGTGCAAAAGTATGTCTGGAAACAGCTGGAAGATTTTGCAACAGACAAGCGTATAGACAACGTGATGTACCAAATGAACGATATTGCCAAAGCATTGACTGCAGAACAACGCCGTGATGTAGCTGCTTATGTGCATACCTTAAAAACCCCATTCATGGGATCTGACCTAGATCAAATGCGTAAAGATGACGAAGAAATTGGTGTGGTTCATAAAGGACAAATCATTGTTGAATTTGGCATTCCAAGTCGTGGAATCCCAGCTTGCATGAGTTGTCATGCATTTCACGGTCGTGCGGCAGGTAATATATATCCAGCTATTGGTGGTCAACGTTATGTGTACTTAAAACACGAGCTTGAAGCTTTTCGCTTAGGACACAGTACGCCATCATCTGAAGATGAAATGGCGCGTGATAATGACCTTATGGGTCAGATGCGTAATGTTGCAACTAAATTAAAGGATGAAGATATTGCCAATGTGGCGGCATTTTTGACAGTGGCTCGTCCTGCAACTGCGGGCAATCCATCGGCACCACGCCGTTAGATTAAAAAAGATTCATTACTTGTATACTGAGAAAGGGGGGATGCGAAAGCATCTCCCTTTTTTGTTTCTACCTAGCCTGAATAATTCATAAATCGTTGTGATGATTGCGAAGAACCTTTATTTGCAACGTGTTTTTTCAATAGTCCAAGTGAATCAAGAGCTTGCGCTATGTATGTGCAAACACTTGCAGGATCTAGGTTCTATATAAACTATTCATATCACCACTGATTGATTCGAAATCAAGATAGAAGGTTGATCAGTTATTTATTTACGAGGCCTTAGAGTATCCTTACAGGTGCTTTTGTTTTGCAGCTCGTCTATGATTCGCGGAAATTCCGAATAAGAAGAGGTATATTCCATGGCTTTTGTTGTCACCCAGCTTTGTAAAGATTGTGTCGATACTGCATGCGTTGCGGTATGTCCCGTTGATTGTTTTTATCAACCCAAAGAAGTTACAGAAGAAACGCCAAATATGCTGCTAATCTCACCTGATGAGTGCATTGATTGCGCTGTTTGTGAGCCTGAATGCCCTTGGGAAGCTATTTATCCAGAAGAAGATGTGCCTGAAGTCTTTGAATCCGATATTGCGTTAAATGAGTTATGCGACACCGAACGTGACAGCTTTGATTTAGCCGAAGTAGAAGAAGATACCCCACCATCAGCCGAAGCTGTCGCGGCAAACAAGGCAAAATACGGTCTGTAGAATTTTCATAGCCAAGGTCTTGGCTATTTTCACATGTCAAACGCCCCAGACCTACGCCCTTGCCTTACTGGCATGAATTATCAGGCACTGCTCACCTTATGCCGTGATGCGGGTGTGAAAGATGTGCATGCTGAAACGCTGAATGCCTATGTTTTTCGCAGTGGTATCCGTGATTGGCATGCCATGCCTGGGCTTCCCCAGCTATTGCGCGCATACCTTGATCAGCATATTGGCCTATTCGAGCCAGAGCTTATCGCCAACCAACAAGCGGAAGATGGTACGCGCAAAATTTTATTGCGCATGTCCGATGGCAAAGATGTTGAAAGCGTATTGATTCCTGCGTCAGGTAGGCTTACACAATGTGTGTCCACACAAGTCGGCTGTGCGATTGGCTGTAAGTTTTGCCTGACGGCAACTGCTGGACTCACACGAAACCTGAGCAGCGCAGAAATCATGGCGCAGGTTTTCACTGCCCGCCACCTAATGGGTGAGCCTGTGCGGAATTTGGTTTTAATGGGCATGGGCGAGCCTTTGCACAATTATGATGCGGTATCAAACTTTATTCGCATGGTCACCGATCCCAAAGGTATGGCCTTTTCCCCGCGCCGCGTGACATTATCAACAGCTGGACTGGTACCAGCGATTTATCGCATGATTGAAGATGATCTGCCTTGCTCTTTGGCTGTCTCACTCAATGCCACTACCGATGATGTTCGCAGTCATATCATGCCTATTAATCAGAAATACCCACTGCAAGAGCTTTTGAAGGCCATGCATGCTTATATTGATAAGCATGGGCGTAAACGCATTCTTATCGAATACATTCTTCTTGGTGGCATCAATGACAGTATTGAAGATGCCAAACGCCTTGCTAAGCTCCTTGATGGTATGGCAAGTACCGTCAATTTATTACCATTTAATCCCTTTTCAGGCAGTGAATGGAAACGCCCCGAACGCAGGCATGTTGAAACCTTTCGTGTGGAACTAAGTAAAGCAGGCTTTGTGGTTGTGGTGCGAAAATCAAGGGGTAGTGATATTTCGGCTGCTTGCGGGCAGCTGAAAACAGAGATTGCGGCACGTAGAAAACTCGCCGCCAAGGCTTGAGGCTGGCAGTCTTCGCGGTATCTTATGCAAGGGGTGTATTGTGACGCAAGCTGTTCCTTCAACTGTTGATCAAAGCTGTGATCTTTGTGGTGGTTCCAACTTTGAAACTATTTCCGAATTTGATCGTCACCATAAACCGTTAAAAACAGGTTTATGTCAAGGTTGCGGCTTGCTTATGCACCTACCAATTCCCAGTGAAGCGGAGATTTCAGCATATTACGCCAATGATTATCGCCATGACTATCACGGAGAAAACAAGCCATCGGTACGTCGTATTATGCGGGCATGGAACAATGGACAGCGTATCGTTGCGCAAATAAAAGATCATATCCCAGTAAACTGCCAAGTATTTGAGGTTGGTGCAGGCATCGGCTGTACAGTAAAGTCATTTGAAACATCAGGCTTTAACGCATCTGGCATTGAACCCAATACCGATTTCAACAACTATACCCATGATATATTGCATGCCAACGTAGAAAACATCAATTTATACGACCTTGCGGCCAATCATTCACGCGATGTTGTGCTATTGATTCATGTGATTGAACATTTCGTATCCCCCAAGCGGGCACTCAAACAAATGCGCGGGCTACTTAAAGATGATGCTCTATTGTACATTGAATGCCCCAATATTGGCGCACCATTTGCTACTTTTGATCGGATGTTTCATTTTGCCCATATCTACAATTTCACACACAATACCTTAGTCAGCATGGCACAATCAGCAGGCTTTGAAGCTGTCAAGACCTTTACGGATGCAGCCAACCCAGATATTCAAATCCTATTCAAAAAAGTCGCCATACCTCCGCACCTCGACTTTGATGCTCAGGAAGCTGCTCGCAGTTATGGTGCTATTTTTCGCTATAATTGGTTCAGCTACAACCTCCGTGTAGACTATTTATTGCGCCGCATCATCAAGCTTAGCGCCTATGCCAAGGAGTATGCGCAGGCAACGCGTTTTGTAAAAACGTTGGAAGAGAAATTTAAAGCATGATTCTTGTTATTGGTGATATTATTGTGGATGATTTTGTGCTTGGCGATGTGTCTCGTATTTCACCTGAAGCGCCAGTTCCTGTGGTGCATGTTGAAAAGGTTGAGCGTCGTTTGGGTGGCTCTGCCAATGTTATTCGCAACCTTCATGCGCTTGATCAAAAGTCTGCCATGTTTGGCGTTGTCGGGGATGATGAGCCAGGTATTTGGGTTCACTCGCGTTTAGCAGAGTTAAACGCCGCCCATGAGGGTGTTATCACCCAACTGGGAGGTCGACCTACCGCCATTAAAACCCGTGTTATCGCGCGCCATCAGCAAGTTGTACGTTTTGACAAAGAATGGACAACACCACTGAGCAAAGATGTGCAGGTCACTTTATTACACCACTTAAAAAAACAGCTTCATCATGCTCGGTCGGTGATTCTGTCTGACTATGCTAAGGGCGTGCTAACACCTGACTTTCTTCAAAATATTATCGCCAGTTTGCAAGGGAAAATTATTGCTATTGATCCCAAGCCTGTTCACACAGAAGCTTATGCCAATGCAACGTTTATTACGCCTAATTTACACGAAGCTGCAGATATGGCAGTGATGGATGCGATCAATAAAAATGCCCATGTCGAGCTTATTGCTCGTAAGCTGCATGCAAAACTTCGATTAAAGTATGTTCTCATTACACGTTCTGAGCGCGGCATGACGCTATTTGATGGTGGTATATGCCATCATATCCCAACGGCTGCGCGAGATGTTTATGATGTGACCGGTGCAGGGGACACTGTAATTGCTGTATTTACGGCATGTTTAAGCCGTGGTAACGACCCTCTACTAGCGGCTCAAACAGCCAACAAGGCTGCTGGTGTTGTGGTTGGCAAGGTTGGGACAGCTACGGCCAATTGGCAAGAAATTGAAGCGTATTAACCCCCATTATTCATGAAAATACCGAAGAACCATTCGAAAATCGTTGTTGGTATTCCAGCACGTTTTGCGTCCACCCGTTTTCCAGGTAAACCGCTCGCAGATCTAGCTGGAAAACCCATGATTGTTCATGTCATTGAAAAAGCCATGCAAGCCAATATAGGGCAGGTGTTTGTTGCTACTGATGATGAACGCATTGCTGCAGTAGCGCGTGCTGTGGGTAGTGATGTATTTATGAGTCAAGCACCTCACAATAGTGGCAGTGAGCGTCTGGCTGAAGCTGTGCAGGCTATGGATTGTGATATTGTGGTAAACGTGCAAGGGGATGAACCTTTGATTGAGCCGCTTGCCATTCAATCTGTTGTGCGGCCTTTTATGGTCGATTCAAGCCTTGAAATGGCAACACTGGCGCACCCTTTATTGAGAAGTGAAGACTTATACGACCCCAATGTCGTTAAAGTTGTTTGTAATGCCAAGGGTCATGCGATGTATTTCAGCCGTTCAGCCTTACCTTTCCCTCGTCAAGCCCAAGCAGCACCTGCCCTGCAGCATGTTGGTCTGTATGCCTACACGAAAGATTTTTTATGCAATTATAGCAATCTACAAGAATGCCCCAGTGGCGAAGCTGAACAGCTTGAGCAGTTACGCGTATTGCATCATGGACACAGTATTGCAGTAAGCATTGGAGATTTTCATTGTTTGGGTATTGATACTTCCGAGGATCTTGAGCGTGCTAAAAAAATCCTATGTCAGAGCTGATTATTTCCCTGCCGCTTCGAAGTATTCGTCAAAAATAGTTACCCACCTTAACCCACTAATGGGGTTAAAATTAAATATTCAAGTTGTTTAATTCCCGTTCCTGAGCCATAGTAAGTATCTTTATTTTCAATATAAGCCTTATAAAACAATTGATGATAATATTTTTTTGTGAATTTAAATGCATAGATTTTATTAAGTGCTTAATAATGCAATGTATTTTGTTTGATCAGGTTGAGATACGGCTAAAATATTTTAGCGCATAGAGATATATCATTGACAGATATTGATATATTGCCATGGTTGTGAGCTGGGTGGGTAAAGGTGGGTAGTTTCCTTTTCTACAGGAGAGCGGTAGCTGGCATGTTTATCGGTAATTATGCAAACACAATGGATAACAAAGGTAGAGTTAATATACCTGCTACGTTTCGTGATGCCTTGCATAAAGACTATGATGATGAGCGCATGGTTATTGCCCGTGATATTCGCGATGCCTGCCTGCGTTTGTATCCCATGCAAGAATGGCAATTTTTTTTAGATAAATTAAATCTTATCCCTGCATCAAATCCCACCTTGCGTCGCATTCAGCGCCGCGTTGTCAGCTCAGCGATTGAGTGCACAGCAGATAGGCAGGGACGTGTGTTGCTACCGCAATCTTTACGCGAACATGCCAGCCTATCCAAGTGCGTGCAATTTGCGGGATTATCAAATACCGTTGAAATATGGGATACCCTGCTATGGCAGCATGAAATTGAAAATGATGCCATTGATTCCAATATGCTTGAACAGCTGGGAATCTGATGAAAAACCATGTCCCTGTACTCGCTCACGCATTTATTGAGGGTTTATTAAGCGACCCTGACGGCTACTATATTGATGCTACCTTTGGCCGTGGTGGTCATACTCGCATGCTGTTGAATCGCCTTTCAAATGAAGGGCATGTATTGGCTTTGGATCGCGATCCGCAAGCCATTGAGGCAGCAGATATACTCACCCGTGAAGATCCGCGCTTTCAAATTGTGCACAGTGATTTTGCAGGCCTAGAAAATGCAATTTATCAAGCAGGTAGCCCTAGTATTTGTGGTATTGGCTTTGATCTTGGTGTGTCTTCTCCTCAAATTGACCAAGCTGAACGCGGTTTTTCATTTCAAGTCGATGGGCCTCTTGATATGCGCATGGATCCGAGTGCTGGACAGCCATTATCTGAGCGTTTGAAGAGGCTTTCTGAGAAAGAACTAACACATATTATTCGATCGTTTGGTGATGAACGTTTCGCAGGTCGTATTGCTCGAACCATATGTGCAGCCGTGCAAAAGAAGGTGCTTTCGACAACCCGTGAGTTGGAAAATATTTGTTTCCATGCCATGCCTCCCAAGGCACGCCATGGCTCAACGCACCCTGCAACCCGCACCTTTCAAGCCTTACGCATTTGGGTGAATGATGAATATGGGCAAATTGATACGGCAATCAAAGCAGCGATGCATTGCCTTGCACCGCATGGGCGTTTGGCTGTTATTTCATTTCACTCGGGCGAAGATCGTCGTATTCGTGATTTGATTGAAGCGCAAGTGCACCCATGCACTTGTCCAAGAGAGTTTCCCATGTGTATTTGCGGGAAGACACCGTCCATGCGCTGGATTCAAAAAAAACCAATTCGTGCCAATGATGATGAACTATCAAGCAATCCACGTAGCCGCTCTGCCATGTTGCGAATTGCCGAACGGCTTCCTGAGTCTGCAATATGAGTGCACAAGTGCGTACACGAATGCATTTCGGTATATTGCTACTGATGGTTACCTTATTGGCCGGCGCGCAGGTATGGCTGTCCTATTTGCGTATTGAAGTGTCACAGCAGGGCTATCAATTACAGCAGAATATCAATAAACAGCATGACGATATTCAAAATTTAGAGTTGGAGTATGCGAGCTTGGCTCGCCCCAATAGGCTGCGTCAGTTAGCTCATAAAGAGCTGGGTATGCAGGCTCCAACACCCATGCAGGTGTTAGAGCCATGACTGTAAATAAAAAACAGCAGGTTCTTCATGCCCGACGGCGCATGGAAATCATTATTGGTTCCATGACATTGGGTCTGTTTATGTTGCTTATCCGTGCTGTGGACTTGCATATTTTACAAGGCGACGAACTAAAAGAGCGTGCCTACAAACAACATTTCCATCAATATGATGTTGTTGCACCGCGTGGTGCTATTCATGATCGGCACGGTCGCATTTTATCCAAAAGTATTGAAGTTCCGTCAATCACTGCTTTGGCAAGTGAGATCCCTGAAAAAGATTTACCCAAACTAGCACAGGCACTTAAAATATCGCTATCTAAATTGCAAAGTAAAATTAAAAATCGTCATGGATTCACATGGCTGGCGAGGCAAGTTTCGCCAGCTATTGCTGAACGTGTTGCAGCACTAAATATTCCTGGCGTACACCAAGAGAGCGAATGGCGGCGGTATCATCCACTGGGGCCTGAAACAGGTCACTTTTTAGGTTTTGTAGGTATAGATGGCCAGGGTTTAGAAGGCATTGAACGCAGCATGAACCAACACCTACAAGGGAAATTGGGAACCCGCCTTATGCAGCGTGATGCACGGGGTCACTCACTTCCTGATGGTGTTTGGCTACAACAACCTAGGATAGGGAAAGCCTTAACTCTGACCATTGATAGCAACATCCAAAGCATTGCTTATGCAGCATTAAGTGAAGGTATTCGCAAGCAACGGGCCAAAAGTGGTTCGGTAGTTGTGATGAATCCTCACAATGGCGATATTCTAGCTATGGCGAGTTGGCCTAGCTTCAACCCCAATAGCTTTTCGCGTTATAGGCCAAGCCAGTGGCGCAATCGCGCTATTACCGATATTTTTGAGCCAGGCTCAACCATGAAGGCTTTTACGGTTGCAAGCGCCTTAGAGTCAAAAAACTGGCAAGCTGATAGCCTTATTTTTTGTGAGCAAGGAAGCTTTCGAGTTGCCAACTATATTATTCATGATGATCACCCTGAGGGTTGGCTTGATCTAACGGGTATTATTGCCCAATCCAGTAATATTGGTGCGGCTAAACTAGCAATTAATATTGGTGCCAGGCAATTACAACAGCATTTGTCTTCGTTTGGTTTTGGTGAGAAAACGGGCATTGATCTGGGTGGAGAATCAGCAGGGATTCTCCTTCCAACAAGGAAATGGGGTATTGTTGAAACTGCCAATATTGCCTTTGGTCAGGGTATTGCGACCACGCCGTTGCAACTTGCTGCGGCTTTTAGCATTTTAGCCAATCATGGAATCAAACAAGCGCCCCACCTTGTATTGCCAAATGAAACAATACCATCGGAAGCATTGAAAAGAGTACCGTCTGGAGAGCGGGTTATTTCGAAGAAAACCAGCGATTCGATAACCCAGATGTTGATCGCTGCGACAGCTAAAAATGCCACAGGTTGGCGCGCTGTGCCTGCGGGATACCATGTTGCAGGAAAAACAGGAACAGCACAAAAGGCAAACAATTATGGCGGCTATGCCAAAAATAAATATACCGCAGTTTTTGCAGGGTTTGCACCTGCGGAAGCCCCAGAAATCGTTATTGTAGTGGTGATTGATGAGCCGCAGCAGTCGATTTATGGCGGTACTGTTGCGGCTCCTATATTCCGTAATATTGCAGCAACTACATTACCTTATTTGGGGGCACTGCCAGAAACGCAAACAGCAAGCTGGCAAACACAGCGCGTTGCAACATCACTGACGCAACCGCCTATCGCAGGCATGGTCGGAAATTTCAGCCATTTATCATTACGGCAGGCCTATCAGCAAGCAGATCAACAGGGTTATACCTTACGCAGCCATGGTTCAGGCTGGGTCACCAAGCAATCCCCTGCCCCTCTTGTCGCGTTGTCAAACGGTTCAGAAGTCGAGGTTTGGCTCAATGAATAAGGCGATGCAATATTTAAAGTCCATGAGCCAAGCGAGTGTACAAAGCTTTTCATCATTGGGTTATCATTTTTCAGGTGCCGATCAGCGTATTGAAAATATTTGTGATGATTCGCGTGCTATTCAGCGAGGTGATACTTTTTTGTGCCTTCCGCGAACTGCCGAACAAAACCAGCTCTATATTCAGCATGCCATTGCTGCAGGAGCAAGCAGCATTATTTATATCGGTGAGAAAGCTATTGATAGCCCAATTCCTTGCCTTGTATTGGCCAATATGGATGAAGTGGGCATTTTTTTACGTCGATACTTTCAAACGCTACAAACATCAACGCAGTGCATTGGCATTACTGGTACAGATGGAAAAACCAGCGTTGCTTGGATATTACGCGAGGCTTTGGCCAAGCGATACGGAAAAGCTTGGTCTTCAGGTACACTGGGTTGGGTTGAGGATCATTCGCACATTTATGATTTGGGTAACACCACACCATCCTTGTTGACGCTGCATCATTTATTATCTGCGGCAGATAAACAAAAGATACCCAACTTGATTATGGAGGTATCATCCCATGGTATTGAGCAACAGCGTATAGCTGGTATCAGCTTTAACGTTGCTGTATGGACAACGCTAGGCCATGATCACTTGCAGGATCATGGTGGTTTTGATGCCTATGCTGCGTTAAAAGAGCGTTTTATATGCCATGCAGGTAAGCAAGGTGCAACAGTGGTTTACAATCACGATCAATCAAAGATTCATCAACGCTTGCTGCACGCCAATTTTAAAACACGCAGCTATGGTCATGGCCTGTACCAACAGCAACAGAAAAAACACATGCTGGCATGGGAGCAAGAGCTTCCTGGCTTGTTGCGTTTGGCAAAAAAAGGCAAAGAAATGGTTGTGGATGACATACCAGTTGGCCGTTTTCATGCTGAAAATAGCACCGCAGCAGCACAGGTATTGCATAGCCATTTCAAAATAAGTCTGCGAGAAAGTGCACAACTGTTATCAGGTGCTACGGCTCCACCTGGGCGCATGCAGGCTATCGAAGTTGGGTGCTGGCAGGTGTTTATTGATTATGCCCATACAGCAGAGGCGTTGCAGGCGTGCTTGGAAAGTATGCGTCCCATCACACGCGGTCGATTACTCTTGGTTTTCGGGTGCGGTGGGGAACGTGACCGAGGAAAACGGCCTGAAATGGGGCGTGTTGCATCCGAGTTCGCCGATGTCATCTGGATCACTTTGGATAACCCGCGTGGTGAAAATCCGGAGGTCATTGCCTCTGAAATTGAGGGTGGTATTGCGCATCCCTACCCCTTGGAAGTGCATTTGCAATTGGATCGTGAACAGGCCATTGCTGCCGCCATTGCAAGCATGGATAGTCATGACACCTTAATTATTGCTGGGAAAGGGCATGAAGCCTATATGGATGTTCAAGGGCAGCGGCTACCATGGAGTGACATGGCCTGTGCATATCGTTTTTTGCAACAAAAGAACAGGGCGGTGGCTTGATGTATTTAAGTGCGCTAGAGCTTCAACAAGCCACCCAAGGAAAGTGGCACCATCGTACACCAGGAAACCTAAGGTGCATCAAAACCGATAGCCGCCATTTTGAGCATGGTGATGCTTTTCTTGCATTGCACGGGCCTCATTTTGATGGCCATCATTACGCCCATGGGCTTGATGGTAAGGCGTGTGCTTTTATTGGCGATCATCAAGGGGTTAAGGGCTGGTCTGACTTGGCGACACCACAATTGGAAGTACAAAACACCCAGTTTGCGCTGGGTGATATTGCCCATGCTTGGCGAAAAAAACTGCGCAATACGACGATTGTTGCCATTACAGGCTCTTATGGAAAAACAACGGTGCGCTCCATGCTGGTACATGTATTTGATGCATTGGGGATGAAAACAACTGCAACGAAAGGTAATTTAAATAATTTAATTGGCGTTCCAATGACCTTGCTTGGCATTCCCGATGATACAGACATTGCATTTATCGAATGCGGCATCAGCGAGATTGGTGAGATGCAGCGCTTATCTGAAATTGTTCACCCTGATATTGTCATATTCACAGGTATCACAGCTGCGCATAGCGAAGGCTTGGGCGGCTTACGCGGTGTTATATATGAGAAAACACAACTATTGAATCACCTGAGTGATCAAGGTTGGTGTGCTTTGGGGCATGGTGTTGGTGAGCAATTACGAGACATTCACCATCATCATTGTATGGGAATATGTGTGGGTTATCACATGCTTGGAAGTCAACTAACGTTAAGCTACGGCGATGAACAAGCATCATTATCACTGCCACTTCCTGCCGCACATTGGGGCGAAAACATGGCCTTTGTAGCCTCCATTGCATTGCAATACACACAGCGTCAACAACGTTGCATCAGCCTGACTGAATTAACGAAAAGTCTAGCAAGTTGGCAGCCCGTTCAAGGGCGCTTGCAAAGCATTTCAGGTATCAATGGCTGTTTGATTTTGGATGATAGTTATAATGCCAATCCCGTCACCATGCAGGCAGCCCTGCATACCCTAGCTGCCATGCCATCACGCCGCATTGCTATTTTGGGCGATATGGCTGAATTGGGCGATGTTGCAATATCGGCGCACAAACAACTTGATGCCTCACAATGCGATCTGCTTATTTTGGTAGGGAAAAACATGCATGGGCTTTATCAGCAACAAGCCCCATCCGCATCGTTGATGTGGTTCGCCAATACAGATGATTTTCTGGCATGGGTCACACATGACTTTTTCACAGCCCAAGATACCATCCTTATCAAGGCATCGCGTAGTATGAGATTTGATAAAATCGTCAGTGCACTAAACACCGATGAAACTTTTTCACCCCATGCTATGAAAGGTCTGTCGCAGGCTACCAAAGCCGCACGATTTCATGCCCAA
Source organism: Mariprofundaceae bacterium (assembly GCA_030950825.1). GTDB lineage: Bacteria > Pseudomonadota > Zetaproteobacteria > Mariprofundales > Mariprofundaceae. The sequence goes on from JAUZQT010000069.1 coordinate 18,162, forward strand.
AAACCAGGAAGTGCCCATGCTGTATAATCTTCTTGTTCCACTGGCTGATCAATATTCATTTTTCAACCTTTTTCAATATATTACAGTTCGTACCATTGGCGCATTGGTCACATCGCTGATTATTTGCTGGCTGGTTGGGCCTGCATTTATCCGTCGAATGCAAGCACTGCAGGGTAAGGGTCAGCCTATACGCCATGATGGCCCACAAAGTCACTTATCCAAACAGGGAACCCCAACCATGGGGGGACTATTGATTTTATTCAGTCTAAGTGTTTCCACGCTATTATGGGCTGATTTGGAAAATTACTTTATATGGTTGGCGCTACTGGTGACCTTGGGTTATGGATTGATTGGTGGCTGGGATGATTACCTTAAGTTAACACTGCGTAACAGCAAAGGCTTGGCAGGCCGCTGGAAATTGTTGCTGCAATTTTTATTCGGTGGTATTGCCGCTGTTGGCCTGATGCAAATAACAGAGCCTATTGTTGATATTCCATTTTTTGCAGTGCAATGGGATATGGGTTACTGGTATATTATATTTGTATTATTGGTACTCATCGGCACATCCAATGCTGTGAACCTAACCGATGGACTGGATGGGTTAGCGGTTACGCCAACCTTTATGACAGCGATGGCTTTGGCAGTGATCGTTTATCTTGCTGGGCATGCCCATTTTTCAGATTATTTATTGATTCCTTATGTTCCAGGAGCAGGTGAATTAACTATTTTTTGCGGCGCAATCATGGGTTCTTGTTTGGGATTCTTATGGTTTAACACATATCCAGCGCAGGTTTTTATGGGTGATGTTGGATCACTTGCCCTTGGTGGTGCCTTAGGTTTTGTGGCTTGTGCGGTACATCAGCAATTTTTACTGGCTATTGCTGGTGGGCTGTTTGTGCTTGAGGCGGTATCGGTGATTGTGCAAGTTACCAGCTTTAAACTAACGGGTAAACGTGTCTTTCGCATGGCTCCTATTCATCATCATTATGAGCTTAAAGGCTGGCCTGAACCCAAAGTGATTGTGCGGTTCTGGATCATCTCGTTTCTATTGGCCTTGGTAGCACTTGCTACCTTGAAAATTCGCTAAACTTATGACCAACACAAGGGCACAAAAACATGCCATCATTGGCATGGGAAAAACAGGCATATCCATTGCCCATTTTTTGCTGCGACAAGGTTTTTCCTGTGAGGCTTTTGATGAGAATCTAAAAAAACCTCCTGAAGATTTGCCAATACCCTTTCATCGAGGCGCTTTAAACAGTAAAGAGTTACAAGCATTTGATCGTATCTGGGTAAGTCCAGGTATTCGCTGGTCTTTGCCTGCGCTACAGAAAACGCGTCATGCTGGCATTCATATGCAAGGTGATTTAAGCCTATTTCTAGAGTATTGTCATACACCGTTAATCGCTATTACTGGCACCAATGGCAAAACTACAGCAACACAAATTATACAAACACTTTTGGAGACCTTGCCAGGTGGTTGCGATATGGGTGGTAATATTGGCACGCCTGTACTTGATCTTATCAGACAAGATAAGCCGATTCGTCACATTGTATTGGAGCTTTCGAGCTTTCAACTAGAGCGTTGCGACGCAATTCACCCTCGCTGGGCAGTGATGCTAAATATTCAAGCTGACCATGCGGATATGCATGACAGTGATGCCGCTTATTTGGCAGCAAAACTGCGCCTATTTACCCATCAAGGCATGGGTGATACAGCCATGCTTCCAATGGATGGGAAGTGGAATGATTTAAGCCAAAGCTTAACAACGCGGGGTGTTCAAGTGCACCGTTTTGGCCAGATCTCTGAGCAAGACCCTGCTGCAGAAACGCTGGTTGCTGGTATTTTAAATAGTAAGAAACGACATATTTTATTTTGGCATCAGGATGGGCAACGCCAAAATATTCATTGCCAAGATATTCCAACAAGAGGCCTACACCAGCATATTAATTTGGCTGTTGCAGCCCAAGCCGCAGCTGATTTTGGTGTGTCCAGCTATGTTATACGTGAGGCCATCACATCATTTCGAGGCCTAAAGCACCGCCTCAGGCTGCTTGGAAACGTTGCCAAACATGATTGGTTTGATGATTCCAAAGCAACCAATCCAGCCGCAGCTAAAGCTGCGTTGGCTTCTTTTGATCAAAGCATTTGGATTTGTGGCGGTTTGCGCAAAGGGCTCGATTTAACGGTATTATCCAATACCATCCGCGCGCATGTGGCACATGCCATTGTCATTGGCAAAGACAAAAAAGCCTATATTCAATTGCTTCAAAGCTCAGGGATCCGTTATACAGTAGCCAACAGCATGGAGCGTGCTGTGCTTATTGCCGCCGCACATGCAAGCCAATTGCCTGTTTTGTTATCACCGGCTGCTGCCAGTCAAGATCAGTTTGCCAATTATGCTGAACGCGGGCAGGCCTTTGCCAAGGCAATCAATGCATTGGAAAAACAAGTGTTGAAAAAACAAGCCGTGGAGAAACAGGCATAATGCGCGCGCCTGTTGATGCCATTCTTGTCGGATGTGTCTTGCTATTGCTTGCATTGAGTACACTCATGGTGAGTAGCGCTAGTTTAAGCGTCGCAGAAGTGCGTTATGGTGATGCTTTTCAAATTATCCGTCATTGGTTGGTCTATATTCCTTTTGGACTACTATTGATGTGGGCTGTTTCACTTGTCTCTCCCAACTCTTGGAAAGCCATGAGTCTGCCTATACTGATCGTTGCATTATTGATCATGGTTAGTGTTCTTATCACAGGCCAAGAACTTAATGGTGCAACCCGTTGGTTTTCTCTGTTTGGTATAAGTTTGCAGCCTGTTGAGCTACTAAAACCAGCTGTTATTTTATACATAGCATACTATATGAGTCATTTCCCAGATCGACTCAAACAATTATCCAGTGGCCTGGCACCGATGTTGCTCATGCTTGGAACGGCATTGTTGTTGCTTCTGTTGCAACCTGATTTTGGTAATGCCTTATTGCTCGCTGCTGTCTGTTTTGCTTTGTGGTTTGTGGGTGGAATACCATTTCGACACTTGATAGGTACCAGCATGGTTTTGCTGCCCATTGCGATCATTGCGGTTGTTGTCGCGCCTTATCGTGTTCAGCGGTTATTAAGTTTTACCGATCCATGGGCAGATCCTTTTGATACAGGTTACCAGCTGATTCAGTCGATGATCGCCTTTGGTTCAGGTGGTATCACAGGCGTGGGTGTGGGACAGGGCATACAAAAATTATTTTATCTTCCTGAATCTTTCACTGATTTTATTGCCGCAGTCATGGGCGAAGAACTTGGACTTATTGGAACCGTTTCCCTGATTCTTATTTTTGCAGTCATCATTATGCGTGGGCTGCACATTGCCATGCGTTGTACGCATGCTTTTGAGCGCCTACTGGCCACAGGGTGTACACTGCTTATCGGTATCAGCTTCTTCATCAACCTCGCAGCAGTCATGGGAATGATTCCCACCAAAGGCATGCCTATTCCATTTTTCTCTTATGGTGGTAGCGCTCTTTTTGGCAATTGCATTTTGATGGGCTTATTATTGGGGATTCATAGGCGTTTGCCAGTCACACAGAATAAAAAGGCACGCCAGCATAAAAATATAGAGGTCACAGCATGAACAGTTGTCGTACACTTCAACTCTGTATTGCTGGTGGTGGCACCGGTGGGCATGTGATGCCAGCGTTGGCTTTGGCCGATGCCGCACGCCAGCGTTGGCAGTCTTTGCAAGTATCGTTTATAGGTGCTGAACGCGGCCTTGAAGCTCAGCTGCTTCCTGAGCGTGGTGAAGATGTGCTATTGCTAAAAATGCATGCTGTGCAAGGTGTCGGGCTGCTGCATAAACTGCGTGTGTTATTATGGGAAATGCCCCGCGCGGTTTATCATATTCGCAGGCATTGGAAAAAACAATCGCCGACCCTGCTTGTGGGTGTGGGTGGTTATGCCAGTGCAACGGGTGTGATTGCAGCGATTATCAACCGAATTCCTGTGGTTCTCTACGAACAAAATGCGGTGCCTGGTTTGGTTAATCGTACTTTGGCTCGTTTTTCCAAGTGCATCATGCTGGGTTTTACAGAAGCAGAAATATACTTTAAAGCCAAGCAAACCGTACACACAGGCAATATTGTGCGTACAGCAATTGCCAATACCCGTTGGAAAAATCACAGCCCGCCTTGCCTGCTGGTGCTCGGCGGCTCACAAGGTGCGCGTTTTCTTAACCAAACTGTTCCGCAAGCATGTATTGCGCTGCATGAGCAAGGTAAATCTTTCACGGTTGTGCATGTCTGTGGCGGTGATGAAAGCCAACGTAGAGAGGTTGAGGATTGCTACCAGAAAGTGGGTATAACAGCTAAAGTCATGTCCTTTTGCACGGATATGCCCAATTTCTATGCATGTGGTAGCTTGATGATTGCACGCGCTGGTGCCATGACTGTTGCTGAAGCCAATAGCATTGGTTTACCCAGCATTTTTGTGCCATTACCACATGCCGCAGACCAACACCAAACATACAATGCGCGTAGTTTAAGTGATCAAGGTGCTGCCTTACTGTTTGAACAACAAGATAATAATGCCAACACCATGGCCAAACTCATCAGTGACACATTATTTAATAGCCAACAGTTGCAAGCCATGCATAAGGCCAGTTGTTTGATTTGCATCCAAGATGCCAAACAGCGTCAACTGGATGTGTTATCCCTGTGGTTGGAAAAAGAAGGGCTGGAGTCAACAAGCTCATGAAATCCCGTGTTCAACTCATTCACTTCACTGGCATTGGCGGCATTGGTATGAGTGGTATTGCCGAATTATTGCACAACCAAGGCTTTGTTGTGCAAGGCAGTGACGCAGCGGATAGCCCCAATGTTCAACGTCTTCGCGATTTGGGCATTTCCGTGGCCATCGGTCACGCAGCGGAGCATATTGGCGATGCACAAGTCGTTGTGGTGACTTCGGCGGTGAATGATGCAAACCCTGAAATTTTGGCCGCCCGTGCATGCAATATTCCAGTTATTCCACGCGCAGAAATGCTTGCTGAATTGATGCGCATGAAACAAGGCATTGCCATTGCTGGTAGCCATGGAAAAACCACGATTACTTCCATGATTGCGCACGCTATGGAAGTTGCAGGTTTGGATCCGACTTATGTGATAGGCGGGCGTTTGATGGCATCAGGAAGCAATACCCGCCTTGGTGGCAGCCCTTGGCTGGTTGTTGAAGCCGATGAAAGTGATGGTTCCTTTCTGCATTTATCACCCACCATCACCGTTGTTAGCAATATTGATCCCGAACACCTCGATCACTATGGCGACTTTGAAACATTGATGGCTGCCTTTGTACAATTTGTGAATCAGACACCTTTCTATGGTCGTGTGATTTTGCACCAAGAGCACCCTCACGTTGCCAGCCTGCGTGAACATGTGCACAAACCCATTACAACCTATGGTTGTAGCCCACAAGCAGATATACACCTGATACAATCAAGCTGTGATAGCTATGCGCAGCAGTTAACCATTGGGATGCATGATGCTCAATCCGATAGGGTGCAAACACAGCAGCTCTATTTACCGATGCCAGGGCTGCACAATGCTGAAAATGCCCTCGCAGCTATTGCAGTGTTACGCGATCTTGGTATTGATTGGCCGACTATTCAGCAAGGCTTCAAGAGTTTCTCCGGTATTCAACGCCGTTTTCAGTGTTTTTCAAACAACAATAGCGTATTGGTCGATGACTATGCCCACCACCCCAAAGAGGTGATGGCAACATTGGAAGCGGCGCGCACATGCTGGGCAGATCGTCATATTACAGCCATTTTCCAACCCCATCGTTACACGCGCACCCGTGATTTAATGGAAGAATTTTTAGGCAGCTTTGAACTTGCCAATGAGCTTATTTTGTTGCCCGTTTATGCCGCCAGTGAGGCACCCATTGAAGGGGCAACATCCAAGGCTTTGCAACAAGGTTTATTGCGTCGCGGCCACCGCCAAGTTTCACTGGTGGATGATTTGGATGCAGCCTTTGTCAGTGCACTGGCTGCGTTGAATGACAATCATATTGTTTTACTGATGGGCGCAGGTTCCATTGGTTTGCTGGGTGCACGTCTGCGTCATGCTTTAGGACAAGAAAGCCAATGAGTTGGCAGCAGCCACTACAGAGCTTCGGTGAGCTTAGCCAGCATGAATCCATGGCTGCGCATACCACGCTTGCCGTGGGTGGTATGGCTACATGGTATTTCAAACCGCATCATAAGATTGCCTTGTGTCAGGCGCTGTCATTGATTCCTGACGAAATTAGGATTCTTCCGCTTGGGCGTGGTAGTAATCTGCTTGTATCTGATCAAGGGTTTAAAGGCATGGTGATTGATTTAGGTATGCTGAATCACGTTGAAATAAAAGGTCGTACTTTAACTGCTCAAGCTGGGAGCCGTATGTCCAAGCTGGCGCAGACAGCCGCCAAAGCAGGGCTTAGCGGGCTTGAATTTATGGCAACTGTCCCTGGTGATTTGGGTGGCGGCATTGCAATGAATGCAGGAGCATTTGGGCAACAAGCATCAGATACTTGCCTGCAAGTAGATATTGTTCACCGCCATGGCAATGAAGAAACCTTATCCAAACAACAATTGAATATGGTTTATCGCCATAGCCAGATTCCTGATCAGGCGATTATCCTTGCCGCCAGTTTTGAATTACTCAAGGGAAAGGCTGAAAATATTCTCCATGCCATGCGCCATATGCGCCAAAAACGTTCACAGTCCCAACCTTTGGCACTGCCCAACTGTGGTTCGGTATTTAAAAACCCAGAAGGAGATTACGCCGCACGCTTGATTGAAGCAGTAGGGCTCAAGGGAAAGTGCATGGGTGACGCTCAAATATCGAATGTGCATGCCAACTTTATTGTGAATCATGGTAGTGCATCCAGTGATGATATACATGCGCTTATTGCGTTGGTACAACACAGTGTTTTTGAAAAGTTTGCCATCCATTTGGAGCCAGAAGTGCGAATTTTGGAGTCGGTGCAATGAATGAACGTATACATCATAGCCGCGCCAAAAAAGTTGCTGTTTTAATGGGTGGAAGATCTGCCGAACGTGATATATCACTGCAATCAGGGCATGCCGTATTGGCAGCACTGAAGTCTGCTGGGGTCAATAGTATCGCTATTGATTTACAAGCTGACTGGGCAAGCCATATTCACAATGCAGCGGTTGATGTGGCTTTTATTGCACTGCATGGCACATGGGGTGAAGATGGCTGTATCCAAGGGTTACTTGAAACCATGGATGTTCCCTACACGGGTTCAGGCGTTGCTGCATCGGCACTGTGTATGAACAAAGTGCGAACCAAACAGCTATTACAGCATGCAGGACTTACAGTACCTGTTGATATTACCATCAACCACGATGGCCCCATTCGCTACCCTGTATTTATCAAGCCTGTTGATGAAGGTTCGAGTGTGGGGCTTCACCAAGTGAATAATGTGCACGATTGGCAGGCCTTACAATTGGATCAAACACGTCAGTGGATGGCTGAAATGCCAGTTAAGGGTGTGGAAGTCGCCGTGTCTGTACTCAATGGCACTGCTTTGATGCCTGTTGAGGTAAATCCGATATCTGGCGTGTACGATTTTGCGTCTAAATACACACAAGGTGCTACTGAATACTTCTGCCCAGCACGTCTGCCAGCTGAAATGCTACGTTTATGTATGCAGCAAGCGGAACATGCTGTCCAGATAACTGGCTGCAAAGGTGCGCCACGTGTTGATATGATTGTGGGTGATGGCGGTGTTCCTTCTCTTTTGGAGGTGAATACCATTCCAGGGATGACTGAAACGAGCCTGTTGCCTAAAGCAGCGGCAGCGGCTGGTATTGATTTTCAACAGCTTTGTTTAAAAATTCTTGGGTCAGCAAGCTTGGAACACGGAGCTTTGCAATGACACATACCCGTATTCGCAACAAACAAAAAGAGATGAAGAAAGTAGCTAGGTTCAGATGGTTGTTGCGCTGCAAACAAACGCTCACGGTTGGTGTAGCAGGTCTTCTGTTGTGTGCAGTCACACTATCTGGTTTGTGGTCACTGAATCAGAGTTTGAGTATTCAGCAATGGAATATATATGCCGCAGCACCATTGAAAGCTGATATTGAGCAGGCTTTACAGAAAATGGAATCCCTTGATTTCTGGCATTCTCGTCCAGCTTATTTGCGGCAACAGCTATTGAGCCGCATCCCCGATTTGGCAGATATTCACATTCAACGGCAGCTACCCAATACATTGATCATTCATGTCACATCACGCAAAGCCATTGCGTTATGGTTCAATAAAGAAGCCTTTAATAAAGGCATCTTAGCCAAAAATCAGGGAAGCTCAGGCAATACAGCTCGGCAAGGGCAGCTATACCTTGTGGATGAAAGCGGTATAGCTTATCGTCCTCGAAAATATGGAGAATCATCCGATCTTCCTGTTTTGCGCATGAAACTGGCATATTTGCAAGCTGCATGCCAATGGCTCGCCACGCTTAAACGGGATCAACCACAATGGTTTGCCCGCAGCAGTGAGCTGTTTGCCACACATGATGGCTGGAAGTTAAATCTTACAGCAGGGCAACAATGGCATCTGCCTTTCGGGTTAAGGGGATTGCAAAATATTAACTTGCTTACCAATATCTTAAAGCAGCCACGTTGGCAGGCTGGTCATTGGTGTATTGATACGCGTCTAGAAAACCGCTGGTTTTTACGTCCAGCAACGCATGAGGGAATTGTCTAATGGCTAAACATGAACAGAATGTCATTGTGGGTCTTGATATAGGCACAAGCAAAATTGCTTGTGTTGTTGCAGAGGCCTCTCCGGATGGGCGGATTGATGTCATTGGTATTGGCAAACACCCCTCACGTGGGCTTCGTAAAGGTGTTGTGGTAAATATTGAGAGTACTGTTGAATCTATTCGTTTGGCTGTTGAAGAAGCGGAAATGATGTCTGGATCTGAAATTCACTCAGTTTTTGTGGGTATCGCAGGTAATCATATTCAAGGTTATAATTCACATGGGGTGGTTGCTACAAAAAATGGCGAAGTGACAAAAGAGGATGTGGGTCGTGCTGTTGATGCCGCCAGTGCCATGGCTATTCCTGCAGATCAAAAGATTTTACATATTTTACCGCAAGAATATATTATTGACCAACAAGATGGCATTCGTGAGCCCATTGGCATGAGTGGCGTGCGATTAGAAGCGCGTGTGCACATGATCACAGGCGCTGTCTCTTCGGCACACAATATTATTAAGTGCTGTAATCGTTGTAACCTAGATGTGTCAGATATGGTTCTGGAACAAGTTGCATCAAGTGAATCCGTACTTAGTCAGGATGAAAAAGATATTGGCGTGATTCTTATTGATATTGGTGGTGGCACAACAGACATTGCAATTTTTATCAATGGTGCTATACATCATACTGCGGTTATCCCCATTGGCGGCGATCACCTGACCAATGATTTGGTCATTGGTTTGCGCACCTCTGCCCGCGAGGCGGATCTATTAAAAATAAAATATGGCTCATGCATGGTTGAAATGATTGCACCCGATGAGCAAGTTGAAGTCCCCAGTGTTGGAGGGCGTGAGCCTCGCCCTATGCCACGTCAAATTATGGCACAGATTTTGGAGCCACGTGTGCATGAGTTGTTTGAGTTGATCAAAGCTGAATTGCAACGGTCGGGGTATCAAGAGCTTATTGCGGCGGGTCTGGTATTAACAGGTGGTAGTTCATTATTGGAAGGGATGATTGAACTGGCTGAAGAAACCTTCGATGGCTTGCCTGTTCGTCGCGGCTGTCCAGAAGGTATTGGCGGGCTTGCAGATGTTGTTTCAAGCCCCATTTATGCAACGGGTGTGGGTTTATTATTATATGGTCAGCGTTACCGTTTGCAAGCGTCCCATAAATATCCCATGGAAAGTAAACGAGGGCTATTACATCGTATGCGACAATGGTTTGGCGATGCTCCCAGTTGAAAGTAGGAAACAACTGAGTACGAAGCAATTGAAAAAGAGAAAATTAATAGATATATAATGAGGAGAGGAAGATGGCCATTTTTTATGAATTAGATGATACAAAAGGATTAAAGGCAAGTATCAAGGTTATAGGTGTTGGTGGTGGCGGGGGTAATGCCATCAATAATATGATTAGCCAAAAAATGACAGGTGTTGAATTTATTGTTGCCAATACTGATGCGCAAGCCATTGAACAAAGTCAGGCTGAAATTTGTTTGCAGCTTGGCGGTGATAAAACGCGTGGTTTAGGGGCAGGGGCTGATCCTAATTTGGGCAAGGACGCCGCTGAAATTGAACGAGAGCACATCGGCGAAATGCTGATTGATACGGATATGCTATTCATTACAGCAGGTATGGGGGGCGGAACAGGAACAGGTGCAGCTCCTGTGATTGCTGAAATCGCCAATGAAATGGGTATCTTGACTGTGGGCGTCGTAACCAAGCCATTTGCCTTTGAAGGCAAGCGTCGCATGCGCCAAGCAGAGGCTGGGATTGAGGCCTTGCGTCAATATGTTGATACACTGATTACTATCCCCAATCAGAAACTGGTGGGTGCTGTTGGTAAAACAACCACGATGATGGATGCTTTTCGTCAGGTCGATGATGTTTTGCTACAGGCTGTGAAGGGAATTTCCGACCTCATTGCTAATTCTGGTTATATTAATGTGGATTTTGCAGATGTGAAGTCAGTGATGAGTGAAAATCGCAGCATGGCAATGATGGGCGCTGGTACTGCCAGTGGTGAAAACAGAGCCTGTGAAGCTGTCGAAATGGCTATTTCTTCACCACTACTGGAAGATGTCGATATTCATGGCGCACGCGGTATTTTGGTTAATGTAACAGGCAATGCTGAAATGGGGCTGCATGAAGTCACTGAAGCGGTCAGCATTATTGAAAATATGGTGGATGAAGATGCCAATATCATTTTTGGTTATGTCAATGACGATAGTATGGGTGATGAATTGCGCGTAACCGTTGTCGCAACAGGGTTAAATCAAGGAAGCAGTGCTGCTTGCAGTACACCGCGTATTGCCAGCACGACACTTTCTGCGGGTAAGATCAATATTCCCATTCCTGCTGCAGAAATGTCCCATTCAAATGGCAACTCTGTTGATTATGCCAATTTTGATGCACCAGCCGCGTCGCGGACAGCGGCACAAAAATCCAGCCCTTTGGCATATGATGAAGGTCAACTTTCTATCCCTACCTGGATTCGCAGGCAAGCCGACTAATTTTTTTATGCGTATTTTTTATGGAGTCACATGAACACCCGTATCAAAAAGCATATGCAAACTTTTCAATGCTTGTCAACCATGGCATGATGTCGCTTGATAATCATAAAAAGGGTGCTCTGCATCACCATAGAAACCTTACACAAGTGGTATATTGCAGGGTAGTGGCTATCTCATGGTAACATCAAGATGTGCAAGGAGGGTTTATGGTTCCACAAAGAACTTTAAATAACACTATTCGTTGTAGTGGTATTGGTCTGCATTCAGGTAAAAAAATTCAACTCGTTTTACACCCCGCTGATGTCAATACGGGCATTGCTTTCACCCGTTCTGACTTGAATATTTCAATTCCTGCCCATGCAGATTTTGTGATAGATACCCGTTTATGTACGACGATTGGTAAAGATGGCGTTAGCATTTCAACAGTTGAACACCTGCTCTCTGCGCTATCTGGTTTGGGCATTGATAACGCACATATTGAAGTCAATGGCGCAGAAGTTCCTGTGATGGATGGCTCCGCTGCACCCTTTGTCTTTCTCATTCAATGCGCTGGTATTCGTGAACAGAATGAAAGCAAAAAAGTAATACGCATTCTCAATCGTGTTGAAGTCAGTGACGGTGATAAGCGTTGTGCCTTGTATCCTGCTTCAGGTTTTAAAGTTTCTTATCTGTTGGATTATGATCATCCCCTGTTAAAAAACCGTTCCGTTAGCATTGATTTTTCACATCAGGCTTATACCCGTGAAGTGAGCCGGGCGCGAACCTTTGGTTTTTTGCATGAAATCGAAGCCCTGCAAAAATCTGGATTGGCGTTGGGCGGCTCTTTGGAAAATGCCATTGTACTGGATCAATACCGTGTCATGAATGACGGCGGTTTGCGCTACGAAGATGAATGCGTCCGGCATAAAATTTTAGATACCGTGGGTGATTTATCCTTGGCTGGCCTGCCGATTGTAGGAGCTTTTGAAGGAGCGCGGACAGGTCATCAGATGAACCATAGCTTGGTCACAGCACTGCTTGCTGATACGAGCGCATGGCGTATTGAAGATCTTTCGCCAGTAGAAAATCCTACTCAAACGGTGTTATCAGGGCAGGTATTTGCTCAGCAAATGTAAGGCTCATGGAGTGCAGCGAGAAACCGCATAATTTTTAGTTTTTTTGTAAGTATATCATCCGTAAAGCGTTGCAACATCCTTCGGTTCACACACCAATAAGACATCGCAGCCTGCGGCTTTGGCCGCAGTCACGGCTTTTATGATAGAGCTGCCCGCACCTTGCATGCAAAGGTCATCACTCCATATTTTTTGACCAAATAAAAAGCGACCACGCAAAATGTCGTGCAACCAAAAATGAGAAAATGTGGCGACCTTGTTTTCCACAGCCGTATATACAATATGGGCTGTCATGATATGTGCCAGCCCTTGTGCGGCTAATATTTTAAATATTTCAGCTTCTTCCAATAAAGTATCCAAGCTTGCATCTACCGTAGGCACGGATACATGAGAATCCGTATTGGCTCGTCCATGCCCTGGAAAGTGTTTGCCTACGGCCTGAATACCAGCTGCATGCAAGCCCTGCATGCAAGCCGTTGCCAAAGCAGCAACTTGCTGCCTGTCGCTGCCATACGAACGTTGACCAATAATATTGTGCCCCGTATCAAAAAAAAGATCCAGTACTGGTGTGCAATTGTGTGTGAACCCTAATTTTTTCAGACTAAAAGCAACTTGATAGGCATCATCAAATACAGCTTGTTTGGCAGCGGCTTCATCCAAAGCAAACATCCTACCATATTCACCAGCGTGCTTGCGGTTTATAAAGGGTGCCCAAGGCATCCGATGAACACGCCCACCTTCTTCATCAATAGCAGCCCAAGTTTCTTGCCCTGAGCATTGACGAACATTATCCAGCAAGGCTTTCAGCTGCTCTGGTGATGCGATGTTTCGTGCGAAAATAATAACGCCCAAGGGTGGCTTTTCTCGCAGCCACTGGCGCTCTTGTTTATTTAAAACCAGCCCTTGTAATCCAATCATATAATGCTGGTACATCACTAACCTTGGTAACTATTGGCAGAAACGGCAATTCTTTCAGCCAGACTGCGCACGGCCATTGAAAGAAAGTTCGTCAAATCGGATCCTTGTTTGTAGTTTGCCGAATGCAAATTTGACACACGCCCATCTGCTACAAATTGAAAAGCATTGCCCCACTTCTCAGTATGCCGCTGATCATATACTGCAATGGATATGCCGCCGTGTTGCTTGATCAGTGAGAAGCATGGTATATCGGTATATCCATCCCCTATAAATACCATTTGATTCAATGGGATACGTAATTGATCACTGGGCACGCGCTGATTGACAGCAAAGGGCTCACCGCGCGATTGCTGACCTATAATACCCTTTTGAACTTGAAAGATATAACGTGTTTTGTCGGTAAAACTGATGATTTTTCTCGGTGATACAACCTTTCCTTGTGCGTCAAAATGAAATTCAGACGCCCAAATATCTGTAAATTCATGGGCAATGGCCATATTTCTCAACACATCACCAATGCCACTACTGATCAGATAAAACTCCAGTGTGACATGCGGATTGGCTTCTTTCACCACCTGCCTTAAATGCGGGAATACATTTTCAACGCCCTCAAAAAATGGCAGCTGTTTTCCCCAGCCTTCCAACGCTTGTTGGCTCATTGTTGTGATGTGCCCATCGTCAGAAGCCTTAATCATATGTGTTAGATAGGCTGGTACTGGATCCCAGTCCTTTGCCATCATCTCCCCAACTTCTTTCCAAAATCCTTCAATATCATCCAGACCCGCATGTTGAAGAAAACCCGTCGTACTATCAGGGCCAAGCGTTTCGTCAAAATCAAAAATAACTGCTATTTTTTCCTGCATCAATCAGTACCTCGTTTATGTGAGTTTATCGGGTATTTGTAATTCATCGGCCGCAACATAGACACAAGCTGGATAGACTGGGCCTATATCCACAATAATCCATTGCCCGCCACGCTTACCCAGTTCCACATCCAACACATCGCCCTTGCATAAGTATGAAATAATTTCCAAAGGTAGGTTTACAGGGCCAATGAGTTTGTCTTGGTTGTCAAAGCCCATAAATACATGTTTGGTAGCCATATCAATACGATCAATACGTGCATGTCCCTCTGCAAATTTATCAAAACGTTTGCCTCTCAAACGCGGAGACACACCGCCGCCCAAGCGCACAAAATATAATAATAAGTGCGCAACTTTACTTGCCCTTGAAGATTCAGGCACGACATCATTCAGAACCTCCACAAATCTTTTATGGGTGCTTTTATTCAGCCATGCCTTGGCAAGTATAAAATCAACCCACGCATGCAGTACAGCTGCAAATGATTCCAGTGCCAAGCTATCCATGGCAGGTTCACGCAATAAATACCAACCAAGGAAGTCTTTGATATGTTCGCCATCCAGCTGTGATAATAGTAGCCCACCCAACTCGGCAGGGCGTTCCATATCACCATCGAACAATTTTTCAATATAACCTTCGAGTGCGGCTTCCCATTCAGCAGGTGTTGTATCATCCATTTCAATCTCATCTTGGAATAAATCGGAATAATGCATCAAATAATCAGCAAACATTTCCAAACAGGTTTCAACATCATCCACTTTTAATGAATCATCGTGATCTAGGCTCATTGTAAATTGATCCATGGCTTCTTGTACTTTGATATCTGTATGGGTGCTCATTTTCTGTTAAAATATCCTCTATTCGTATGCGTTATTTTATTGACGGCATTATTTATTTTTGAACTTCTGATGCAAGCATAACTTACTCGCCTTGTCGTAGCTACATCCCAAAGCTATTGTTGCGTAAATTTTAGCATAGGTAACATGGCGGCAAGCTAGCGAGAATGAATGATTCAGCCTGTAATAGGATGATTCATAATCATGGGGTGAAAAAGTTCACCTACGTTAAGGAACGGGAATTAAATAACATGTGCATTTGAAGCGCAGTGTTTTTGTTCAGCATGAAGGCGCAAAAAGCGAAGCATAGCCTGCTATGTAAGCTTTTTTTTGCAACGCCCATGCTGGGCAAAAAGACAAGCATGAATTGCGCAAGTTATTTAATTCCCGTTCCTAAGCACAGTATAGGAGAAAGTGATGCAAATCAATTCAACAAGTATTCGTGTAGGACATGTCCTTGAAGTGGATAATATCTTATGGCGTGTGATGAAAACACAGCATGTTACACCGGGCAAGGGTGTGGCTTGCATGCAGGTTGAAATGCGAAACCTTGAAACAGGCAATAAAACCAATAAGCGTTTCAACTCCACAGAGCGGGTTAAGCGAGCTGTTTTATCGCAGGTAACCATGCAATACCTTTATTCAGATGGTAGTGACTACCATTTTATGAACACTGAGACATATGATCAAATCACCTTAAATAAAGATCTGTTAGAGGGTGCGCTACCTTATCTTTTACCAGAAATGGAAGTTACCGTTGAATTTCATGGCGAGCGACCATTGAATGTTCAAATGCCCAAAACTGTGATTCTTGAATTGGTTGAATGCGATGCCGCCATCAAAGGGCAGACAGCAACCAGCTCATACAAACCTGGGAAATTGGAAACAGGTGCTTCAATTATGATCCCGCCATTTGTTGAGTCGGGCATTAAAATAAAAGTTAATACCGACAGTGGTGAATACGTTGAACGCGCATAGTGAGCTGAATAGTTACGTTTACTATGACAGGCTAAAAACCTCATCAGTGCCTTTGTTTGATGTTAAAATCACGATGCTTTTTTTAAAATCTGCGCGGCAACCTTCAGTCCATCCACGGCGGCAGAAACAATGCCGCCAGCATAACCTGCACCTTCACCAATGGGGTAAAGGTTGGGGAGGGATACTGACTGCATATCCTGATCACGGATCATGCGAATCGGTGAACTGGTACGCGACTCCACAGCCAAAATATTGGCATCATCACTAATATAGCCTTTCATTTTTCTATCAAATGCAGTGAAACCATCACGCAAAGGTTCAGTGAGCCATCGTGGAAAAAGATTATGTAAATCAGCCACCTCCACACTGGGTTTGAAGCGGCTTGGTGCCAGTTTTCCAGTATTCTTTTTTTGCACAAAATCTGAAATACGCATGGCAGGTGCAGCGTAAGCTATTTGTGCCATCTCAAAACAACGGCGCTCAAGTTCACGTTGCAAACGGATCCCACACAAAGCATCACGACCCAAGCCATGGCGATCAATATCATCGGGGGTGACTTGCACCACAATGCCAGAGTTGGCAAGCGGACTGCGCCGATGGGCATTGCTCATGCCATTGACAGCCATCATGCCTGCTTCTGTTGGTGACGGTACAATCAACCCACCAGGACACATGCAAAAACTGTAAACGCCACGTTTACCAATATATTGATCTGTTACTTGATGAGAAAGCCTGTATTCGGCGGCACCCAAATGTTGGTGTTTGGAAAATTGACCATACTGACATTCATTAACCCATGCTTGTAAATGTTCAGCACGCACACCGACAGCAAAGTCTTTGGCTTCGATTGCCACTCCCTGTGTATGCAAATGTTCAATGGTGTCGCGCGCCGAATGGCCAATTGCCAATACAATATGCTCAGCCAATATTTCTTCGCCATCTGCCAAGTGAACACCATTTGCCTGCTGCTTGCTGTTGAGAATATGATCCACCCGACTATCAAAACGATAATCCACCCCCAGCGTTAAAAGGTGCTCACGCATACGGCGAACAATACGAATCAGCTTATCCGTTCCCAGGTGAGGGTGTGCATCCAGTAGGATGCTTTTATCTGCGCCAAAACGCACAAATTCGGCCAAAACCCAGCGAACATAGGGGTGTTTGATACGGGTATAGAGTTTTCCATCCGTGTAAGTGCCAGCGCCGCCCTCACCAAAACAGACGTTGCTTTCAGGGTTTAATTCACCACGGCTGCGCAAGCGACCAATATCGCGCAGGCGTTTTTCAACTGGTTTTCCTCGCTCCAATAGCGTCACACGCATACCGCCTTCAGCCAATGCCAATGCCGCAAACAAACCCGCAGGTCCAGCGCCAACAATGATCGTATGCTCTTTGTTTTTACGCGCCCATAAACCTTGTGGTTTAGCAATATTCAAACTGGAAGTCGTAATTATTTTGGCTTGTGGTGGAAGCTTTGCTGTTTCATGAACCTTGCATTCAATACTACAGACAAAATGTACGGCATTGCGTTTACGTGCATCAATGGCACGCCGAACAATGGTTATGTCTGTGATGTCACGGCTTGTAATGTGCAATAATTTTGCAATACGCAGACGCAGATAGGTATCAGATTCATCCAATTCAACAGGTATATTGGTTAAGCGAATAAACATCGCCCAAGACTAGCGTTGTAAGGCCACAACGAAAGTGAATCTGTATTAGCCGCGTTAATCAACGAAGGATGTTGACCCTTTGACCTGAAGGATAGGCCACTACGAATTACTAAATCATTTGGTACTAAAGAGTGGCATGTAGCGGAGAAATTAAGTGCGTTTAGTAAACTATCACCGAACTCCAAAGGAACCTATCTACAACTTACGCAAACGTGCCATAATCCTCTCAATGATGGATGTTTTCTGGGATTGCTTGTCTAAACTCTCGACCGCAACAAAATGGTTCAGGCAGTAACTGGCGGTAACAATACCAATACGCCGCTTTAACTGTTCATAACTTGATGCCCCCTTGAAATAATTAGCCAAGCTGGCACCATCCTCAGTAAGGGCGAAGCGATAAAGTATTTGATACTCAGCCTGCACTGCTTTATCGCCATTAAAGCTTAAATAATGGCGAATTCGCACCCGAGGCAAACGTGAAAAAATGCGCATATAGATCTTCAACCGCTCTTTATTGGGCTCTATTTTATCAAGAACTTGCGAAAATATCTGCCTAGGATTTTGGGCAATAAACAGCACTTCTTCCTCCAGATTCTCCCAATAGAAAATCAGAAGCGGTTGCTCAATCATGGTGCAGATTGCCTCCACACAGCCCCCCCCGTGTAACAGCCCGTCTGCAATGGTCAGGCTCATGGATGGCTCACGACTATAAATCTCAATCGAACTTTTACCCATCAGCGCCTTGCGAAGCAGAACGAGATGTTTGATATTTTGAAGACCCTGACTGACACGTGGCATGATCACCCTCTCCTATCAAGGCGAGAAGCCTATATATTCAGGCAAGAAAAAATGTGAATCCCATCACATCTTTGGCTATTTTTATGTGGCTCAGGGAAGGAGATATTATACCTTTAGCTGTCCTGCTTTCTGATAAAAGCAAAGAATTCCTGAGCACCTTCTGATTTTAGTGGTGTAATGACATCTCAATTGAAATTTCAAAGCCATTGCGATGCAGTGCGCGGGTGCGTACGGGTTTATACAACCAAGGCCCAATATTATTTTGTTGGTAATGCTGCATGCCCCTTTGCTGTGCTTCCCGTAAACGAACGGGAATAATTTCAGTAACCTGCTTGCCAGTAATTTGATGCCGAGACCAACCGAACAGTACTTCCGCACTGCGATTCCATTCCAGAATTAGTCCTTGTTCATCCATACTGATATAGGCATCGTAGCTGCAATCAATGATTTCAAGCAGCCGTACGCTTTTTTTGCGTATTTCCTTCTGCATTTTCTGCTGCCGCACGAACGTGCGTTGGGCATAAAAGCCAAAGCTAACCATGATGATCGAAATTAACGCGCGCATCCAAAGTTCATTTGAGTCGTGGCTTAATAGATTGTTGAAAAAACTACCCTCGCCAAAGATGAAGGCGTGCAATAGGGCTTCAATAAACCAGAATAGAAGCGCCACCAAGATACCCAGCCCGCCAAATCCTATCCGGCTCTTCCAAATTCTAAATGGGTAGGCAAAATTCATAGGGGGATAAGCAAGCTCAATGACTCACCACAAAACAAGCTGTCGAATGCTAATCCTGCAAAGCCGCACGCCTCCCTCATTCGAGGAAGGGCGACGTGCGGCTCCGCAGAACAAGCATTCTAGGCAATTTTGAAG